>VBLR01000029.1 GCA_005878665.1 Methanobacteriota archaeon
ATCCCGCGCACGTCCCCATGATCGGCATCCCTTCCTCGGTCGCGCGCCGCACGATCTCGTCGAAGAGGCCGAGCTTCACCAGCAGCTTCGAGATCGTCGTGCTCTCGCCGCCGGGGATCGTGAGCCCGTCCACGGCTGCCAGGTCCTCCCGTCGGCGGACGGCGATCGCCTCGCCCTCTTTGCCGTACTCCTTCATCGCCCGCGCGACCGCGTCGACGTGTTCGCTCACGTCGCCTTGGACACCGATGACGCCGATTCGCATCGGATGGACCTAGGACGGCGCCTGATAAAAACCATTTCGAGCCGTCGGCGGCCGGAGGGGCGACCGTTCAGCTGTTCTCTTGCTCCGGGTCCCGCTGGCTGCGGAACAGTTCCTGCAAGATTTCTGCGAACGCCTCGGAATCGAGGAGGGAGAGGCGCTGGCTCGCGACGCTGCTGATGACGACGTCATCGCCTTCGCGGGGTGACTCCCGCGGGCGGAATACGTCGTCGCCCTCGGGGAACACGGCTTCGCCCATCGGGGACCGCCGCAGCGCTTCGGGATGGTATTCGTCCAGGGGGACGACCTCGAAGAATCGATCGAGGAGGAGGGGCCGCCGCACGCGCCCGAGGACCGTGACCCGCACCCGGTCCGTCGACGGATCGAGCGACGTGTTCGTCTCGAGCGCCTCGCGGTTGATGCCGACCTGAAACGGCTCGAGCTCGACCGACATGCCGCCGAACGGCGTCACGTACCAATGCCGCAACGTCTCGACCGGGAAAGCGGGCGCAGGGTAGCCCGGCCCGCCGCGCTTGCGTAGCACCGATGAAAAATTATCTCCGCGGTATTTGTAATCTCAGTCTCGAAAATCCGACCTTAGAGTACGTTGTGCCGGGATTATTCCACCTGGCTAATTTCGAGTTTTGTCGGCGCGCTCGATACCCTTATCTACGGCCCGGATGTACGCAGAAACGAGAGGGACCTTCACGGCCATCGGTTTCGTCCTGATCGACATCGAACCGACGCGGGAAAAGGAGGTCTACCAGAAGTTGACGAAGATCAAGGACATCGTCGAATTGTACCCACTCTTCGGCGAGTACGATCTGATCGCGAAGGTCGAGGCCGATTCGTACGACGCGATCGGCAAGCTCGTCGTGTCGAAGATCCGATCGATTGCGGGCGTGAAAGCAACGAAGACGCTCGCCCGCGTGGCGTTCTGAGACGTCCTCAAGGTCGGGCGGTCGGGGGTCCCCCGCCCGGGCTTGAAGCGCGGCGGTGGCGAGCGACGTTCCGCTCCACGACGCCGTCTTCCCCCCACAACGTTCGGTAGGCGAGGAGGGCGCCGACGCCGATTAGGACGAGCGCGATCACCAAGAGAATGGAAACCAGGGTGGGGTCGTAAACCGGTGGCCCGTTGGACGGCAGCCAGGAAAGTTGGACCTGTAATGGGACAAACACGATGAGGGCAAGGATCCCGAGTCCGAAGAGATACCGCAGGAACTCTCGGAGCGTCCACTCGTACCAATTCGTTTCCCCATGTCGCTCGAGGCTCCTCTGGGTTCGATCAGCCGCCTCCGGCTTGAGGTTCATAGGGCCTCGCCGCGGCGTCATCGAAGTAGCTTAGGGCGCACCACGGTAAGGAACTTGGTTCCGATCCCTAAGCGTCGGCAGATCTCCGACTCCCGGCCCTCTGGAACGGCCGAACCACGTTTCGAGTCGTGAGCCAAAACACGCTAATATAGGCCGTCACATGCACCCGGACAGTCGAGGAGGAGCAGGATGGAGCCTTCGGAGTCTCCCGCGCCAGAATCGCAGCCACTTGTCGAAACGAAGAAGGGCGGGGTGTCGCGCGTAATCGTCGCGATTCTTGTCGTCATTATCGTCGTGCTCGCGGGGGCGCTGGCCTACGTGAGTCTGCGCCAGCCGACAACGCCTTCTCCACCGGCTGGTACCTTCTCGGTTCAGTCCGCCCAGCCGACTTCGGTGCAAGGGCAAAGCTTGCGTTTTGTCATTTCGAACTTGAAGGCAGGCGCCAAAGCGCGGGTCTATTTCGGCGATGGCCAGGTTTTGGAGACCAGCAACACGACGTTGAATTACACCTACAACACGCCGGGGGAGTACCTCGTCTGGGTTCAGCAGTTCTTCCCGTCGAACGGCACGGTCCTCAACGACTATTCCGGCGCGCTCTTCAGGGTGACGGTCGTCCCTGACGTCCCGTTCGAATTGTCTCAATTCGTCTCGGTTCCGACGATCTACTTCAACACGACGGTCTACAACCCGACCGCCCCGATCGTGGCCGTGAACTCTCCGATCTATCTGTACGGCAACTTCACTGAGGTTTCTCAGCTCCGCGCCACTTCGACGACCCATCACGATAGCACGACGAACATCACCGACACGGAAACGGTGACCGTGGCGGTAGATCACTATGATTGGGATTTCGGCAACGGGCAGACGATGACCGTGGCCGCGGATCCGTCCGGCTCGTTCCCAGTGACGAATCCAATCCCGGTGCGTTACGCCGCATCCGGGTTGTATACCCCGCTGCTCACCCTCTTCACCGCCGAAAACCTGACGACGCAAATCTACAACGGCACGTCGAACATCACGATCACGAACACGGACACGATCAACACCTACAGCATCACGGTCGGGACGACGATTGCGGTCGGCAATTTCGCCCTCGCCAAGGCGCCTCCGAACGTCATCACAGAGATCGTCAATTCACCGGGCGGGCCGTTTTCGTTCGACCCACAAATCGACTACGAGACGGTCGGATTCGAGGTCGTTGTGAACACCCAGGCCACCCTCCTCTTCTACAACGCGAACAGCACGACGGTTTGGTTCCCCTACCTCGCCTCCGAGGTGCCGAGCGTGTCCAACGGCGAGATCACCGGTAGCAACACCACCTACACGTTCCATCTGAGGCCCGACGTGGCCTTCTCGAACGGAGACCCAATCACGGCATACGACGTTTGGTACTCGACGATTCGCTCGATGCTCTTCCAAGGGGGCGAACCGGGTACTGCGGACTGGATCATCAGTCAGTATTTGATCCCGAGAACGGCCCCGCCCTTCTTCTCGCCGTTCGTACCCATTGTGAACGACACCAACAAGGCGGCCGCGTTTAACGCGATCTATCGTTCGGTCACCTACGACAACGGAACGAACACAGTGACGTTCCACTTGGTGGGCCCGACCCCGCCGTCCCTGTTCTTCACGGCGATCTCTGACCCGCTCGGCATGGGAATTTTGGACGCCGCGTGGCTCAAGAGCGTGGGCGCGGACATCACGTTCACGCCGGACGGCTTCCTCGCGTATGAGGATCAATCGAGAGAGGGGAACTACAACATTCAGGTGCAACTCCACCCGGTCGCGTCCGGGCCGTTCGAGATCAACACCTATGTCCCGAGCACCGCCGTCGTCTTGACGCCGAACCCGTACTTCCCCGGGATTGCCAACATCCCGAAGCAGACCAACACGATCATCATCGAATGGGTGTCGTCCCCCGCGGTAGCGTACCAGCTCTACGTCAGTGGCCAAGGCGACATCGTGACGCTCTTGCCGCCTCCGTACTACAAGGTCCTGAATCCGCTTGTGGCGGCCGGCCAGACGACGATCTATGGTCCCTTCCCGTCAATCACGGAGTTCTTCGACGTGTTCAACGTAAACATCACGACGTCGTTGATCGCGACTGCCATCGGTCCAGGGTATTCCATCCCCTTCGACTACTTCGCAAACCCGCTGGTCCGGGAAGCCTTCGCGTACGCGTTCAACTACAGCAACTATGTGGACAACGTCCTAGGGAACAAGAAGTACGGGTACAACTTCGGCAGCCCGTACTGCGGGGTCATTGTGAAAGGGCTGCCGTACTACGTGCCGCCGACCGGCCTGAACGGCTGCCCCAACTATGACCTTGCCAAGGCGAAGTCGCTGCTGTATCTATCGGGCATGTACAATGTGTCTGTGAACTTCCCCATCGTGATCCCGAGCGGGGACTCCACCGACTTCACGTCGTCGATCATCTTTGCGCAGGCTCTTCTGTCGATCGACACACACATCGTGATGTCGCCGGTATTCCTCGACTTCAGCACGATTATCGGGTTGTCCGTGCCGGGCGCGAACCCGATGCCGATTTACTTCCTTGGCTGGATCGCGGACTACCCGTATCCGTCCGATTACACGGACGCAATGTACCTCCAGGGCGGAACGTATCCGGGACCGAACGGATGGGACCAGACCTACCTGAACGGCCTTGCGGCGAACCACACGGCCGAGGCCTCACTCTACAACGCGCAAGCCTTGGAATTCGCGGTCCTGACGCTGGAGATCACCGCAGCGGACACCGAGGCGAACGCGACCCGCGCGGCCCAGCTGTACGCCGCGGCGGAGCAGATCGCGGTGAGTCTCTACATGTACGTCTACATGTTCCAGCAGACCGGTTTCTGGATCGTGAAGCCGAACATCTCGCCATACCAAGGAAACTGGGGCTACCAGACCAACCCGACGATCGGGGCGGGCGCCGATTCGTGCTTCTTCTGGTGGGTGAAGGGGTAACCTTTTTCTACCCTTCCGGATTCTTTTCGGAGCGACTCATGTGAAACTTTGGGTCTATGTCCTCCGAAGGCTCATCCTTCTCCTTCCCACCCTGATCGGGCTGACATTCCTCGTCTTTGCCCTCGAGCATCTCGGCGGAACGGCCCTCATCCTCGCGCAATACATCGATCCCCACTTGACCGGAACCGCCCGGCAGCAACTCGTCGAGCAACTCACGGCGCGCTTCCACCTCAACGATCCCGTTTACGTCCAGTACTTCTACTGGCTCGCGGCGATTCTCCAAGGGGACTGGGGATTTTCGACGACGATCCGGCAGCCCGTTACCACCGGTTTCCTTTGGTTTATGCCAAACACAATCATGCTGACGATCGTTGCCTCTGCGTTGACGTGGATCATCTCAGTCCCGATCGGAGTCTATTCCGCCGCACGCCGGGACTCCATCCTCGACCAAGGAGTTCGCGTCGTGACGTTTACCCTCTATTCGATGCCGATTTTCTTGATTGGCTACGCTCTCTTCCTCACCCTCGGGACCGGTTGGCGCATCTTGCCATCACAATTCAATATCGATCCGATCCTGCTCCCGACAATTCCGAGGGCATGGTTCGATGACACGAATTCCGTCTCCTATCCTACGCACATCCTCGCGATCGACGCGTTCCTCCACGGCGACTGGACGATTGCGTGGAACGCGTTCCTTCACGTGATCCTCCCCTCCGTTGCACTCGCCCTGGCCCTCTTGGCGGGCATCATCCGAATCCTCCGCGCCTCGATGCTCGAAGTGCTCGAGCAGGACTACGTCCGACTCGCGCGGGCGAAGGGCGTACCCGAGCGGCTCGTCAACAACTTCCATGCGAAGAAGAACGCGTTGCTTCCGACCGTGACCTCATTCGGCTACCTCGTGTCCGGCCTCTTCGGCGGCGCGGTCGTCATCGAATATATCTTCACGTTCAAAGGCATCGGTTGGTGGACGACATTCGCGTTCCTTCACCAAGACGTGGCCGTGGTCATGGGCTCGACGCTCGTCTTCGGAGTCATCCTCGTCGTCACCACGCTGATTCTCGATATCCTGTACGCCTTCCTGGATCCTCGAATTCGGTACGAGTGAGAAGGCCATGGCGACGGTCTTGGAGCACAAGGCCCGTTTCGACGAGCTCAAACTCTCCGCGAGAGTCTTCTTCGCCAACAAGACGGCCGTCGCCGGTCTCGTGATTTTCCTCGTGTTCATGGGCGACGCGCTCATCGTCCAGATTGCACCGGGCGTCCTCGGGGTCACCTACCCGAACGACGTCATTCCCCCGCAGTTCACCCAGACGAATCCGGAGTGCGACAACATGCCGCCGGAGCCGCCGTCGCTGTCTCACCCCTTCGGTACGTTTGAGTACGGGCAACAGGGGATCGGTTGTCTCGATCTACTTCAACTCGTTATGAAAGCGATTCGAATTGACATCGCCATCGCGTTCTTCATTGTCCTCGTGGGTGCTGCAATCGGGACGCTCCTCGGGGTCGTCTCGGGCTACGTGGGAAAGTGGCTCGATGAGGTCCTCATGCGGGTGACGGACGTCTTCTTCTCCGTGCCGTTTCTCATCCTGGCACTCGCCGTCGGCTACGTGATTGGCCGGACCTTGTTCAACATGGCCCTCGCCCTGATCATCATCTGGTGGCCCTTGTACGCCCGGTATGGTCGGAGTCTCACGCTTACAACGAAGGAGGCCACGTTCATCGAGAGCGCTCGGGCCTCCGGTTCCGGGCGCCTCAAGATCATGTTTCGCCACCTCCTCCCGAACGTCCTGCCGCCGATCCTCGTCCAGATTTCCTTGGACGTCGGGACGGTCATCCTGATCTTCTCCACATTGGCGTTCATCGGTTTCCTTCCGAGTAACGTCCTGGTGCCCGAGCTCGGGGCGATTGCGAACTTCGGACTAGACCTCGCTCCCCTCGGATTTTGGTGGACGGTCGTCGTGCCCGGCGGCGTCATCACCTTGTTCGCGCTGGCCGTGAACCTCATGGGCGACGGGCTCCGAGACGTCATCGACCCGCGGAGGCGGAGCTAGTGTGTCGGATGCCCTTGCAATCCGCGACCTTCAGGTCCACTTTCACACTCGCCGGGGATTGTACAAGGCGTTGAATGGCGTCAATCTGGGCCTACGTCGGGGCGAGGTCCTCGGCATCGCCGGCGAGAGCGGGTGCGGAAAGACGA
>VBLR01000158.1 GCA_005878665.1 Methanobacteriota archaeon
TGCTACTTCTACGCCCACACGAACCTGGCGCGGGTGTACCTGCAGAAAGGGATGCGCGAGAAGGCGCGGAAGTCGCTCCTCGCCGCGCTCCGCGTGAATCCCGAGTACGAACCGGCGCAAGAGCTCCTGCGGCGCATCGACGGCACGTCGGGCTACTTTGCTTGACGTGCGAGGACCACGTCGCGCAGGACATCAAAGTCGGCGTCGGGAAGGGTCGCGTCGGGCCCCCTCGAAACGAGGATGTCCGCCGAGTCATTCGCGGTCGTCAGCAGGAGTCGGTCTTCGATCCGGCGATTCCCTGCCCCGTCGACCGCGGGCCGCACGACGTGATCGATGCCTCGGACCGATCCGAGGTCGAGCGATCGCTGAATCATGTATCCTTGGAACTCTTTCACGTTCCAGGCGCCGTGGACTTCGAGGTGAGCCCGGAGCTCGAGCAGGCGCCGGTCGGTGACGAGCAGGGTGCCCCCTTGCACCGGAAGGATGACGAGCGGCCGTTCGTCGGATTCGAGATGCGCGCCGAACAGGGAGAGCCGGTACGGATCCCGTTTCGAGGTCCGTGCCGTGCCGAGAAATGCGACGTCGTCGAAAGCGTCCGCGTCTTGCATCCGACCGCCGATGGACACGCGGGAGATGAAGGTTCGTGCCTCGATCAATCCATGGGCCAGCCTTAAGTGAACCGGGACCTTGATACCGGCGAACCTTGACGTCGACCAAAGTGGACGAGGCGAAGGCGGCCCTGGAGCGGGGCGAGTTCGACGAGGCGTTTCGTCTCTCCGAGGAGGCGCAGACGGAAGGGCCCGACGACCCGGCGGCCCGAGAGCTGTACGCTGTGATTCACCTCGCCCGAGCGATTCGTCTCTCGGACCGCGCGCGCGAGGCCCGCCGCCAGGACTTGCTCCGTCGCGAGATCGACTTTGACGAGGAGTTCCAGGACGGTCCGGAGGTCGCGCGAGCCTACGATGACGCCGCCGCGGCGATCGACGATGTCCTGCGGGTCGCCCCCGATCACTGGAAGGCCCGCATGCTGAAGGCCGCCCTCGTGTTCCGCCGCGACCGCGAATCGGGACGGCCGCAGGCGCTCGAGATCCTGCAGGCCCTGGCGGCCGCGGACCCGACGAACAAACAGATCCCCTTCACCATCCGGAAGATCGAGCGTCCCTGCGTCCGGTGCAGCGACACGGGATTCTGCCCGCATTGCAAGGGCCGCGGACAGCGGCGACTCTTGCGGATGGACCGCAAGTGCGAACGGTGTTACGGCCGCGGGATCTGCCCGGCCTGCGGCGTCCTGTGATCATTCCTCTTCGTCGGGCAGGTCCGCGAGGGCGGGGTCCTTCCCTTCGATCCACTCGACGCGGTCCGCCCGGCCGAGTTCTCCGCAGATGAGACACTCCCACCCGAGGGCGTAGTCCTCGAACATCACGAGCCCGCGCTCCTCCTTGGAGCACTTCGGGCACGGCCCGGGCACGTAGCCGCTGACCCGGAACGCGCGGATGACCACCTCGGTCATGGACGGATCCCCGGGTGGCTCATTCCTCGGGGGCGTCGTCTTTGCCGGTCGGGTTCATGTACCAGTCGGGCACGCCCTGGTCGCCGCCGAGGTCGCACTTCGGGCAGACGTAATCGAGGATCGGATAGTTTCCGTGGGAGTGCTGGACGAAGAAGACTTTGTCGGAACCGCACTTCTCGCACTTCTGAGGCTCCGCGCCGATGTTCTTCCGGCTGAACATTGTCCGCGCCACGCCGACGGGCGAACATAAACTTGCCGGTCTCGGGGTTCGGCACCTGAATCTCCACTCAGTCGTCTCGGGGTCTGACATGATCGCCAGGTCCCAGTACCGAAGGAAAGTTTATCGCCCCTCTCTTGGGTCTCGGGAATCATGGAGAACGGCACGGTGCGAATCGGGTCGATCGTGATCGACGTCGACGACTTCGATCGAATGTTGTCTTTCTGGCAGGCGGCGCTTCGCTACGTGCCAGGTAGGCCGCCCACTCCCGGAGACCCGTTCGTGATCTTGAAGGACCCGGAGGGAAACGGGCCCAACCTCTCGATCGATGGGATGCCGCCCGAGCGAGGCCGATTGCATCTCGACCTGTACACGGACAACCAGGAAGGTGAGGTCGAACGGTTGCTGGGCCTCGGCGCGACCCGCTACCGGCCGAGGGAGCCGGGAGAAGACTTCGTAGTCCTCGAGGATCCCGAGGGTAACCTGTTCTGCGTCGTCGACACGAAGGGCTCTTGAACCGGCCTCCGCAAGGTCTTTGGGAGTCGGCCGCCGTCCGCCAGACACGTTCCTCCGGTTCTCGCGCTTCCGGTTCAAGGAGGGCAAGGAGGCCGAAGGGCTCGATATTCTCCGGAGACATTCGGCGGCGATCAAGTCGGCACCCGGTTGCCGAGACGTCTGGCTGGCGCAAGGCCAGCATCCCGCGACGGAATGCGTGGTGGTCGCCTTGTTTGAGAACGAGGACTCGTTGCGGCGCCTCGAGGGGAAGCTCCGTTCCGATCCGCTGCGCGGGGGCGACTTCTTCGCACTGCTTTCCCTGACGACCCAGCCGCCCGACGTAACGCAGTACGAAGTCCGGTCGCAGTCGACTGGGTGCTGACGACACGCTTATGCTCGATGTAAAGCATCCGGACCGGGGGAGAGCATGGCGGCCGGTTTCAGCGCCCTTGACAAGCGAATCAATCGAGATACTGAAGCGTTGCACGACTTCCTCTGGCACGGAGAACAGAAACAGGAGAAAACCTTGATCCGTAGCTTGCGCAACGACGCCCGAGCCGCCGATTCGTTCTTGCATCTCGGAGGTCGCCTTCGTGCGAACGCGGACGCGTTGGCAAGGGACCTGAAATCCTCAGGCAATGGGGAATCGCTCTTCGAATTGCTCTCGCACTCGTGGGGCCTTGGCGCGGCGACGGTCCTCTACTCCAAGCGGAGTTACCGAGGCGCCGCGGAACGATCCAAAGGTGTCGTCTCGAGCGCCAGTATCGGAGTTTGCGCGAATGCAGGATGTTTCGAATTCGTCGAGGAATGGGAAGCCGGGAAGACTGATTTCGAAACGTACACGGGCAAGCTCGCGGGCTTCTTGGAACCGAAAGGCTACATGGACTCGGGCCAGTTCAAACGAGTCCTGAATGCGGTGTACGACTTCGCAATGAGTTGGAATGCAGTCGCTAGTAAGGCGGAGCAGGCCCTCGCCGCGCGGGCTGCCATCGAGGGCGCAGGATGGTGTCTTCTGACGAGCGTCGCGATTCGCGAACTCTTAGGGGTCCCGCCCAAGTTCTCGAGTCGTGACTTCGCCAACATCGTGGAGAGGATTGCAGTCCGGACGTAGCTAGCCTCTAAGCGATTCTGCCTGCAGGTTACACCTTGGAACGCAGCTTGGGTCGGTAGGATTTCGTGCCATCGGGGAGCTCGGTCGTCACGAAATCGCTGTACAGGTAAGGGTAGTCTCGGATACAGATCTCTGCAATCTGATTGAAGACCATTCGGATTTCGACCTCGGCCGACGGATCCGTTCGCATCTCGATCACCCATCGGAGCGTGCGGTGGTTCGCGGACCAGATCAGATTCGTCGCGATGCCATCGGGGAGGATGCGCCTCAACGCGGATGTTAGGCGTTTCTTTGCGTCCATCGGCAACGAATCCCAATCGACACGCTCCTCCAACTCTCGATAGGCTCGCTCGCTCCCTTCAACGGCCTTGCGCATGCTCTCGCTCTGCTCGTTCGTCAGCTCATCGGGTATCCAGAACCGGATATCCCTTGGGCGTACGTATCGGAGCGATTCCTGACTGATCGCGGTCCCAACTCGGTGACGAACGATTTCGTGAGTTGTGACGCGACTTGTGTTGAGGATGGCAAATGAAACCCATCCGTGCTCGAGGAGGCTGCCATCACCGCGAGAGATGACATTCCCGAAGTAGTCGGCGGCGGACTCTCGGATCTTTTTCACGTTTGGGTTCAGTCCTGGCTCGTACGACTCGTAGCAATTGCCGCACCACACGGGCTTCCTGTTCCTTCTTACAAGTATGATCCCGTTTTCAGTGGACACGCACCAGACGGGCCCTTCATAGCGAACCCATCGTCGGTGTTTGGCGTATGTGACCGGGGCACCTCGCTCACGGAGTTCCCTGATGAAATAGTATGGGTGCCCGTTGAGAGGGTAGGAATAAATGCTAGCTGCTATCCCCATTCGGATCAAGAGTTCTTGGACGTCGTCCGCCAATCGCTCGGATACCGTGTTGTAAATCCTCGTTCCGTGGGCCGTGCTGTGTCCGTCGCCCATCCACATGGCGTCATACAGAATGCGAAGCGATGAAGAGTCCAACGCCATGATTTCCCTTGGAATGGTCTTGTTCCTCGACCCTTTTCCAAACCGCCTGAAGTGGCCGGCGAGTGCTCTCCCGCCTCCCACGTGGAGGAACTTCACTTTCGGATTTCGAGGATCGGGATAGACGCCTAAAGGCAGACCGGCTTTTCTGACCGCAGAGACCATATCCGTCAGAACCGGAGCTTTCGATTGAGTGAGCCCAATTCCTCCCCCAGAACCAGGCTGCTCGTAAATGTGGCCTTCGGAAAGATAGTAGCCAGCCAGCCGCAGGTATGCATCGCGCGGGATGGTCAATCCTCCGATGGTATTGACGCGACTCCCGTAGCTGCCGTGTTGATTTGCCACCCGTTGGCTCAGTTGAGCGGGGGGGACCATGAAAGCCGACCTTCGCTCACCGTCGAAAGGGGAGCCCGCGATGCGAAACCGGTAGGCCGAGTTACCCAAGTCCCGTGCCTCGACGATTTGGAAATCACCTCCCTTGGGCTGGACGTACATTCTGTGCTCTGGGGTGACCAGGAGGCTTACGTGCTGGTGATCGATGGACAACATGTCGCCGCTGTATTCGTATCTCCAGACCTTGTGGGGCTGAAACTCGGTTGCCCCGGTCGTTTGATTCAAGGTCGCAACCATCTCGCTTCCAGTCAGGTTCGAGCTTCGCATCCACCCTACACTCGTCAGAATCTCGGTCTCTGGGTCGTAGCACATGCGCCCCGCGAACTCCGCGAGGGCTTGACCGTCTGTCCCGCGCGTGCTGACGAATCGCTCGATGGACTGAGGGCTCACCCCGATTTCTGCCATCGCTCGACGTAATGCGTCGTGATCGACGACCGTCTCTCCAATCTTGATAACTGTTGGACGAACCGCGCGCATCATGCGCCGTCGCAGAAGATGGCACACCCTCAGATAAGGGCTTCCGCCGGGTCCGCGAATTACAGCCACCGGAACAGGACTTTCCAGAACTCGACCTTCTCGGGCTTCCGGACGCCGGCGAGGACCGTCTGCTCGACATGCTTCCGCTGCGCGTCCGCGGTCTCATATCCGGCCGACATCGCGTCGTAGGGGGATAGACGCTCCAATGTCGTCTTCTCGACGAGGATCGCCTGGCCTTCTCCGACGACTTCGTCCTTGAATTTCACGACGAGTCGATTCCCCGGGACCAGGGCGATCCGATCGTGTTCCTGAGAGGACAGGTACGTCTGGTACACGTACTGTTTCCGGGTCTTTTCCTCCGCGCCGGGATACGCGATGACGATCGTCTTCGGCGGCGCGGCGTTCGGCGGGATCATTGGCTTCTCGGTGTCGGAATCGACGAACGAAGATGAAGCTTTCTCCGGTCACAGGGCGGCGAGGACCTCGTCTGTGTGGCCCTCGACCTTGACCTTGCGCCAGATTTTCGCGATCGATCCGGCCTCGTCGATCAAGAACGTCGTGCGCTCGATCCCCAAATACTCCCGGCCGTAGAGGTTCTTCAATTTCCAAACATCGTAGGCGGTCGTGACACGTCCGTCGTCGTCGCTGAGGAGGGGGAAGTTGAGATGATACTTGTCCTTGAATTTCACATGGCTCTTGGTGTCGTCGCGGCTCACGCCCAAGACGACCGCGCCTTTCGACGTCACCCGGCCGAGGTTGTCCCGGAAGCTACACGCTTCCTTCGTGCAACCGGTCGTGTCGTCCTTCGGATAGAAATAGAGGACAACTTTCTTTCCCCGAAGGTCTTTCAACGACACCTTGCGTCCGTCGTCCGCGGGCAATGTGAAGTCCGGCGCCCGTTCGCCTACCGCCAACATCGTCGCACCGGCGCCACCCACACCACCGCTCAATTTAACGTCACCGATTCGTCGATTCGTCGTCGCGCGAACCGCAACGCCCGTCTCCGTCCCATATAGTATCAAGTCTGGTATTTCTCAACGTATCCTTTATGTAAACGGACCCGGTTCGTTTTTGTCAGCCCTCCTAGCCGAAGGTGCGGACAGGCATAATCATGGCCCGCAAGGCGTCTTCTCGAAAGCCGGCGCTGGCCCTGCCCAAGCCGTTCCGGTCGTCCACCGGGAAGGCGAAGTCCGGCCGGGCCGTGTCGGCGCCCGAGGCCGCGGGGACGTCCCAGCAAGGTCTCCTCCAGCTGTCGTTCGCGCGACACGCCCACGGGTACGGCTTCGTCGGCGCCGCGGCGTTCCTCCTGGATGCCATCCTGATCCTGTACATCGGAATCCAATCCCCGGTCCTGCCGACCGGGGTCCGTCTCGACTTCCTCGTCTGGCTCCTCCCGTCCGTCGCGGGCGCCGTCGCTTCCTGGGACGCGGTCCGGCTCAAGCGAGAACCGTATCGGCGTCACTACGAGTCGACCCACTTCGCGATGTCGGCCGTGGGCATGGCCGTGTTCTTCGTGATCGCGCTGGCGATCGTCCTCATGATCTGGCAGCAATTCCCGAGCTGGCTCGACCCCGGATGGATCTACCCGATCGCCGTCGCGGGCGTCCCGTTGACGATCATCTCCATGGGGATGACGTGGGAAGGCCTCGGATTTCGGAAGGCGGGGAGTTTCGTCTTGGCCGCGGCGACGCCGGTCCTGGCCCTCTTCCTCGCATTCACCCACATCTCGCTGACCGATCCCGCGGGCCGGTCGTTGTATGTCGTCACGCTCCTCATCGGTGCGCTATCGACGGAGTTCGCCGGCTCGCTCCTTCACATCATCGCCTCGTCGACCTCCGTCTACCAGCGGGAGATCCTGAAGGCGGACAACTCGAAGGTCGCGCTGATCCAGCAGGACTACCAGAAGAAGCGGGAAGCGCTCGATTACAAGGAGCGCGCGCTCCGCGGCCGGGAAGCCCACCTTGAGGCGTTGCAGCAAGAGCTCGAAGACCAGGCCAAGGAATTGAAGACGAAATTCATCGACGTCACCTCGCGCGAAACCGCGATCGAGAAAGGGACGAAGGATCTGCGGGACATCGACCGGAAGGTCGCCTCCGCCCGCGCAGAGATCGAGGCGAAGGCCGAGGAGATCCGTCTCCGCGACGCTGACATCTCGACGCTGAAGACGGAACACGAGAAGATGCGCCAGACGCTGAACGCGCGGGAGGCGTCGCTCGCGGAACGGGAGAAAGAGGTCAAGCGGACATCGATCGAGCTCACATCCCAACTCCGTTCGTCGGAGGCGAAGGTCAAATCGATCGAGGAACGCGAGGCCCGCCTCCAGGAACTCGAGAAGTCTTTCGACTCGAAGCGTACATCGATGCTGAAGAAGGAAAAGGAGCTGGAGCTGAAGGATTCGGAACTCCGGCTGAAAGGGGAGCAGGTCGAGGCCACCCATTCGACCGGAGCCGACGCGACCCGGATTCGCGAACTGAAAGAATGGGAAAAGAAGATCCTCGCGAAGGAGAAGGAACTCGGGAAGCAGGAGGTCGAGCTGCGGACGATGGAGACCCGGCTCAAGGAGCGGTACGAGAACGCGACTCGGATCGAGAAGCAGTTCCAGGGTCAGCGGAGGATGTTCGACGACCGCGAGTCGGAGTACGTCTCCCGGGAGAAAAAGATCTCCGACCAAGAGGCGGCCTTGCGGGAGCGGTCCACCGAGATCGAACGTCAAGCCTCGGCAGTCGAGGAGGCCCAGCATCAGCTCGACGACAAGACGAAGAAGTACGCGGAGCTGTTCAAGGACGCCAAGATGAAGGAAGCGGCCGCGGGATCGAATGAGGCGGACACCCGCCGGCAGAAAGAGAATCTCGATTCCCGGGAGCGGAAGCTGCACGAGATGCAGACGAACCTTCAGGCGGAAATCAAACGTCTGAACGAGGAGAACCGCAACCTGCTCGAGAAGGCGAAGGAGATCGAGGAGCGCGAGTCGGACCTGCAGTTGAAGTCCCTCGAATTGGAGAACAAGACCCGGGAGGGACGCGCGCCGGGCATGCGGGACATGGGCCGCGAGGGGCAGCTCGAGGAATGGGAACGCCGGCTCCGGGAACGAGAAGAGGACCTCAAGCGGCGGACCTACCAGAAGGAGAAGGAGATGGAGATGCGGGAAGGCGCCGTGAAGGCCCGCATCACGACGGCCGCTGGCGAGGCGGAGGCCGAGGAGGCCATCGCCGTCGAGAAGAAGGCGGACCGCGTGAAGACCGGCACGCCGCGTCTCGACGACCTCCTGTACGGAGGGATTCCTTTCAACTCCAATGTCCTGTTCGTTGGCCCTGCGTTCGTCGGGAAGGAGGTCGCCCTCCTGAACTTCATCGCAGAAGGCCTGAAGAAGGGCATCCCCGTCATCATCATCACGACGACCAAACTGCCCATCGACATCGCCAGGGACATCGCCCCAATCCTGCCGACGTTCGTTGAGTACGACCAGCTCGGCCTCGTGCGCTGGATCGACTGCACCTCGCCGATGGCGTCTGGGAAGCCGGTGAAGGAGAAGAACGTCTGGCGCGTCAATGGCCCGACGGACTTCGACAACATCTACCAGCTCGTGGGCCAGCTGGACGAGGAGTTCAAGAAGAAACATCCGTACTTCCGGCTCGCGTACCTCACCCTCAGTTCCTCGATCACTCAGGCGGACGAGCGAGAGGCGATGAGCTTCGTCCAGCGTCTCGTGAATCGCCTGCGGCAGACGAAGGCGGTGTCCGCCATCGCTCTCGAGCGGGGCATGCACACGGACCAGACCCTCGAGGCGCTCGAACACATGGTCGACGGCGCGATCCACTTCAAGTCGGACAAGCAGAAGACGGCGCTCCAGGTCGTCGGCCTCGGCGAGGTCCAGACCCACGACTGGGTCCCGTACAAGTTCACGAACAAGGCGCTGATGATCGGCTCGTTCCAGCTCGAGCGAATCCGCTGAGCGCCTCTCTGACTACGTGGTCCGCTTGCGGAATTGCTGCGCCAACACGACGCCGGCGATCACCATGGCACCTCCCGCGATGGCGCCGAGCGTGAGGGACTCTCCGAGGATCGCGATCCCACCGATCACGGCGACGAGTGTGCTCGCGTAGATGTAGGCGCCCGCCGACGCCGCGGGGATCCGCTCCAGCGCGCGGAACCAGATGCCGTACCCAACGAACGTCGGGAAGATCCCGAGGTAGAGGACCGGAATCCATCCGCCGAGGCCCATCGTCTGGAGGTCGAGAAGAACGCTGCGTCCCGTGGCGACCAGGAGAGGGACGAGGAGGATCGTGCCGATCAGAAGGGTCCACGCCACGAAGGTGAACGGAGGATACCGGCGGAGATAGCCCTTCCCGAGGACGGCGTAGAGGGCCGAAAAGATCGCGGGCGGGACGACGGTCAAGGCGCCTTCCGACGCGCGGAACGTGAATTGGCTTTCCGGGCGAACGAAGAAGATCATGACCGCAAGGCCGGCGAAGGCGATGGCGATTCCGGCGGATGGCAGCCGCCCGATGCGCTCCTTCAAGAGGGGAATTGCGAAGATTGCGATGAACGCCGGAGCCGAGGCAATGATCAGGGCGGCGGTGCCCGCGCTGACGTTCGGATCCGTTTCTCCGAGGTTCAGGAAGAGATGGTAGCCCGTGAATCCGAAGAAGGCCAGGATGACGAGCATTGGAACATCGTTCCTCGCTGGCGGGTTTCGGATCTGGCGAGTGACCAGCAGATAGCCGACGAAGAGCACATCTGCAACGGCGAATCGGAGGAAGGTGAGCGTGATCCACGACATGTAGGCGAGGGCTTGCTTGATCGCAACGAAGGCGAGCCCCCAAAACAGAATCAGGACAATCAGGGAGGCGTGCAGGGTCCAACCGCGGTCGCGCGGGGCCTGGAGCGCCATATCCGCGGAAGTGGCAAGCGCGATAAAAAGATGAGCCCGGCATTCGACGCCGGCGGCCGATTCACAACAAGTACACGTTCGGGAAGTCGGGCGACGCGGCTTTGAAGAGGTTCGGGGTGTCGGGGGAACCGCCCGAGAGACGCCGGCTCAGCTCCACTTGCCCTCGCTCCAGTAACTCCGGGTTGTATGAATACTGAATGCGCACATAGTTCGTCGCGCCGACCGACGTCTTGCGGTTGAGGAACTTCCCGAAGTCCTTCCATCCCGGAGGCTGCCGCGAGAAGACGTTCGCCATCTCGACGGCGAACCGGCCCCCGATGAAGAACGCCTTCCATTCGTTCACGTTCCGTTCGTCGAGGCGGCCCTCCACGAGTTTCGCCACGCCGTCCGCGTAGGTCGGATTGATGTATTGCCGGAATGCGTCGAGGTTCGCCAACGCCTCCTCCAGGTTTCCGACGTCCTCCGGATTCAACACGGGCTTCGGCGGGGCGCTGTACCACTTCGCCTGGTACGGCGCGTACTTCGCGGCCCCTCCTTGAATCTCCCATTCCGCGGCGGCGCGATCCACGAGGAAGTGGATACGGTTGTGCGCGAGGAGGTAGTCGAGGACGAGGGTCGTCTCGACCTTCTCGGCGACGTCGTCGACGTTCCGATCCGCGTACTTTCCGAGGTCCCTCCAGATGATCCGGTGGTACTCGTCTTTCAGGGCCCGCAGCGCCGCTTCGCGGACGTAGATGCCCCACCGATCGGGAACGAGGCGGAAGCTCACGTAGAACGCGATTGCTTCCGGACCCAGCTTGAGCATGCTCGGGAGGGTGGCCGGATCTTTCGGGACGTCCGCCCGGTACGCGGACAACGCCTCCGCGGTGAGCTCGAACGGACGGGCGCCCTCGAGGAGAGGGACCGCCCCGTGGCCCGGGACGCGCACCGACTTCGAGTCGCAGAACTCGGGATGCGCGCTGGCGAATGCCGAAAGGTCCTCCATGGCGGCCCGATGGCCGGGGCCAACTTAAGCCCTTGGCCTCAATAGAGAAGACACTCGACCAGGCGACCTTCAAGGTCTTTCGGCTGGAGCGGCGCCGGTGGCCGGAATCGAACGACCAAGCTCTCTTCCTCTACCGTGACCGCTTCCATGGCTTGCGTCATCGGGGACCCTACATCGCCAAGGATCGTGCGGGCCTTGGCCGCAAGGGCATCGGGATCCGCGTCACGGACGCGTCGTCGAGCGATTAGGCCGTCCGTCGTCCACTCCTCAACAGGGCCCAGCGCAGCCTCCGCCGCGGCAATCTCGGGAGAAAGCCACCGCAGCTCGAGGAAATCGACGAAGTCGCGGCCTTCCCACCCGCAGGTGGGCATCGCGACGGGACACCTCGGATGGAACCGACATCCGGCCGGCGGGTGCACGGCATCCGGAACCTCGCCCCGCGGCAGCACCTTCCTCCCGCGTCGCATCGGGTCTGGAACAGGTATGGCCTCCAAGAGGGCCTTCGTGTATGGATGCTTCGGGTCGGCGTAGATCCCCTTCGAGGGGCCCATCTCGACGATTCGGCCCAGGTACATGATCGCGATTCGGTCACAGATGAATTTCGCGGTCGCCAGGTCGTGTGTGATAAAGAGGTACGTGGGGCCATACCGGCGTTTCAAGTCCAGCATCAGTTCGAGAACCCGGGAGCGAATCGACATGTCGAGCATCGCGACAGGCTCGTCTGCGACGATCAGTTGTGGCTTCAGGATCATCGCCCGGGCGATTACCGCCCGCTGCTTCTGGCCTCCACTGAGGTCCGCCGGATACTTCCTGTACATCTGTTCCGCTGGAGAAAGGCCGACCTCGGTCATGATCTCCAACGCAGCCCGCTTCGCCTCTTTCTCATCTGCCGCTTCGTGGATGATGAGCGGGTCCGCGATGCTCTGACCAATCGTCATCCCTGGGTTCAGAGACGCGTGCGGATCCTGGAAGATGATCTGCATTCGCTTCCGGAGCGGCCTGAGTTCCCGTTCCTTCAGGTGCGTGATGTCCGTCCCCTCGAAGCGGATTGTGCCCGTGGTGGGCTCAACGAGTCGAAGGACCGTCCGACCGACGGTCGTTTTCCCGCATCCGCTTTCTCCGACGAGCCCGAAAATCTCGCCGCGGCGCAGCGAGAACGAAACGCCGTCGACCGCGTGGACGGCGAGGTCGCCACCCCAAAAGATCCGTGCGATCCCGGGGAGCTTCACGGGGAAATGCTTGACAAGATCTTGGACTTCCAGGATCGCGTCGGTCACAGGAAGTCCTTCCCGAAGTGGCAGGCGGCGAAATGCCCCGGGCGGTACTCGACCCATGCGGGTTCTTCCGTGCGGCAAATTTCTTGGGCGTACGTGCACCGGGGATGAAACCGGCACGCCGGAGGAGGATCAATCAGGTCGGGCGGGAGGCCGTCAATCGAAAACAGCTCTTTCGATTCGAGATGGATCGTCGACGCGAGCAACGCCTGGGTGTATGGATGGACGGGGGTCCGGAATACATCACGCACGCCGCCGAGTTCGACGAACTTGCCCGCGTACATGACCGCAAGCCGATCGCACACCTCGGCCACGATTCCGAGGTTGTGGGTGATGAGGAGGAGCGACATCTTGTAGACCCGGCGGAGATCCTCCAGGATCTCGAGGATCTGGGCCTCCACGATTACGTCGAGGGACGTCGTGGGCTCGTCCGCAATCAGGAGCTTCGGGTTCATCACGAGCGACATCGCAATCATGATCCGCTGACGCATCCCCCCGCTGAACTCGTGTGGATAATGCTTGAGACGGCTCTCCGGAATGCCCATCGACGCGAGCGCCTTCACCGCCCGCTCGATCGCTTCCCCCTTCGAAACGTCCTCGTGGGCTCGTATTGTCTCGACGAAGTGATCCTCGATCGTAAAGAGAGGGTCGAGTCGCGTCATCGGATCCTGGAAGATGAGTGCGATTTCCTTTCCGCGGATCTTTCTAAGTTCCTCGCGGGGAAGAGATGCGAGGTCCTTGCCGAGGAATCGTAATGTGCCTTCGACTGTCGTTCTCGGGGGAAGAATGCCGAGGATCGACTTCCCAAGGGTTGACTTGCCGCATCCTGTTTCGCCAACAACCCCGAGAGTCTCCCCCCGGCTCAGCTCGAACGACACCCCGTCGACGGCCTTCACGGGTCCGCGGCGGGTGCTGTAGTAAACGCGGAGGCGGGAGGCCTCTAGCACGGTGTCGCTCACGCTCTCTCCTTCCGAAGGACCGGATTGATGATGTCGTTCAACCCTTCCCCGAGGAAGCTCAGCCCGACCGTCAACAGGACGATGATGAGGCCGGGAAAGAATGAGGACCACCAGATCCCGACGCTGATCCGGCTCGAGGCGGCGGACAGATCGAGCCCCCAGTCCGCGGTCGGAGCCTCGACGCCGAGGCCGAGGTAACTCAATCCGGCCGCGGTCAGGACCGCGTCGGCCGCGCTGAGGGAGAAAATCACGGGGATCGCGACCAGGACATTCGAGGCGATGTAGCGCCAGATGATTCGGCGTGGCGATGCGCCGAGCGCACGCGCCGCCTCGACGTACAATTCTTCTCGCACCGACAGAACGTGACTCCGCGTGGCCCGGAAGTACAAGGGGATGTAAATAACAGTCACCGCGAGCCCGATGTTCACAACGCCTTTGCCAATCAGAACCGCGATCAGCCCCGCCAAGAGGAGTCCGGGAAAGGCGTAGAGCGAGTCCATCACGAGCACGAGTAGCTTATCGATTCGACCGCCGGTATACCCTGAGAACAGTCCGATCGGGAATCCGATCAAGAGGGCGAAGAACACGCCGATGGCCATGATCTCGAGGGATGTGGCCGTCCCGAACAGGACTCTCGAGAAAACGTCCCGTCCCACCGGGTCCGTCCCCATCACGTGCCAATAACTCAGCCACACGACCTGGAGGGACGCGAAGTTCAGGGAGAGCAGTCCCGTGGAGTTTCCGTCGGCGAGATGCGTAAGGCGCAACTGGAACGCGCCGGGCGTCACGTTCGCCAGCGTCCAAACACGCTCCGCAGTGAGGTCAACTCGGACGAACCGGTTCACCGTTCGGATCTCCGTCCGCTGCGACCAGGATAACCCCCGATCACTGCTGAATTCGACTCCCAGGTACTGTCCAGGCGAAGTCGCGCTTCTGTCCAAGAGCACCGCATAAGCGACAGCGGTCACCGAGTCCCGAAGGACGCGAACGCCAAAGCCCGACACGACGACCGAGTCGTTCACGGTGGCGGATGAAGCACTCCGCCCGTCGATCGATTGACCATATGTCATGTTCGCCCACCCCGAAGGCGCGAACGAGAAATACGTACTATTTGCAAGGACCGGGGCGTTTGTCCATGGAGGGACGTCCCTCTCGTCGACGAACGCATAGGGATCCCAAGGCGCGAGCAGGGGCGCCAGGAACGCAATCAGGACGAACGCCACTACAGCCCCCAGTCCCATCCAAGTGAGGACCGCCGGCAGACTTCGCCTCTCCTCGAGGAGAGGGAAAAGTACCCGCCCGAGAATGGAATGCGGGGGGACCCACCGGCGCAGCGAGTCGGCCAATGTACGACGAGCGGCCGTGGCCATAGCCACCTACAGCCGGATGCGCGGATCGATCATTGCGCCAATGACATCGATCACGAGACTGATTACGACGATGATAGTGGCGTAGAACACGACAACCCCCTGGATCACCGACATGTCCTTCGAGGTCACAGCGTTCAAAAGAAGGATGCCGATTCCTTCGATGGAGAACGTCTTTTCAGTGAGCACGGCACCGGCAAAGAGAATGGCGAACTGAAGACCGAGAACGGTCACTACCGGCACCAGAGCGTTCTTGAACGCGTGCTTGTACACGACGGCTCGTCCTGGCACGCCTCGGGCGCGTGCGGCCTCCGTGAAGTCCGCTGAGATCGTTCGGAGCATATTGGCGCGTACCGTTTTCGCAAAGAACCCGGAGAGCACAAGCCCCAGGGTGAGGGACGGGAGCAGGAGATGGGCAACCGCATTCACAAAGTGAGCCGGGTTGCGTTCGATCAGGCTATCTACGGTGTACATCCCCGTTCGAACCTGGCACGACGAGGGAGCCGTGCATGGCACGTCGGCGCCGCTCCAGCGGCCGTTCGCAGGGAGCCACCGAAGCCAAACGCCGAAGATCAGCTGGAGCACGAGCCCAAGCCAGAAAATCGGGATGACCCAGATAATCGTCCCAAATATTCGGACGGCGAGGTCGACCGGCTTGTCCCGGTGCGCGCCCGCCAACACCCCGAGCGGGATTCCGACGAGGGATGCGACGAGCATGCCGCCAATTGCAATCTCTACCGTTGCAGGGAAGCGGCCGGAAATCAAGCTCCAGACGGACTGGCCCGTGTAAGTCCCTCCAATCGAGACGCCGAAATCGCCGGTGAAGATTTTCCGCAGATAGGTGAGGTACTGCACCGCGATGGGTTGGTCTAGCCCGAGCTCGTGCCGGGCGGCCTCGATTGCGCTCGGAGGCGGGCTTCGGCCGCCCCACAAGGCCAGGACTGGGTCCCCGGGCAACACCCGAAGGATGACGAACACTGCCGTTAGGAGAATCAGGAGCATCGGAATTGCCAAGAACATCCGCGTCAGGATGTAAGCGAACAGAGATCCGTCACGGGCCATATGGCATTCGCGCTCAGTGCATGGCGTAGGCCAATAAAGACCTTGAGAGAAGGTGGAAGGCCGGGGGCTCAGCGGTCCCTGGCAACGGCAACAATCTCCGCCTGTAGCTCAAAGGCGACCCCAAGCGATAACAACAGCGCGTTTGACGACGCGCACTGAGCGTCCCCGTATTTACTCTGGAACACTGGGGAAGCATATGGCAAGTCGGGAGGGATCATGCTGTACAGGGGGGTGGCTTGCCCCAAGAAGACGAGAGAGTTGATCGCGCCTCGGTCTACAGCGTAGGCGATCGCCTGCCGCACCGCCTTGTTCGGAACCAGGTTCACGTTAAAGACGAGGAACCGGATCTGCGGGCTCGATCCGTGCTTCACGGTGAGCCCGAGGCTTGCCTGGCGGTCCTCCAAGTCCGCAAGGTCTACGGGCGAGATCGTCCGGAACGCGACGTCGACGGCCTTCGTTTCGATATCCTGCTTCAGGGCAGCATCGGTGCTCTTGATGTTGATCACAACGCGGTCCATCTTCGGAATCGGGCCGATTCCTTCCGACTGGTATAGGTTCGGGTTGTAGTACGCCAAGTTTTTGTCGAGAACAACAAGCTGATCCGGGACGTGGGTCGTGAGAACGTAGGGTCCGGTCCCGATGACACTCCCGGCCGTGGACGGTTGCAAACCGTTTTGGTTGTAGGTCCACGGAACCGGAGCGGAGACGGAGAACGCCATCAGCTGGTTGAAGAAGCTGACCGGACTGAACAGGTGGAACACCACTGTCGTGGCGTCCGGCGTGTCAATCACGCCCGGTGCCGAGTCCCCTGGCAAATGGTCCGCCCGCAGGGCCCCGACGTCATACAGAAGGAACGCAGCACTGCCGTCGAGGTTCAGTCTCATCACGCGATCAATCGAGCGCTTGACGACGGACGAGTTGAGCGCCGTCCCATCCGAGAACGTCACCCCGCTCCTCAAATGGAATGTGTATGTGAGCCCGTCCGCTGAGATTCCGCCATTCGCGCGTGAAGGGACTTCCATCGCGAGTCCCGGAAGGAGTGTCGTGTTCTTGGCGTCGTAGACCAAAAGCGTGTCAAAGACCTGGTTAATCACTTCGATCGACATGAAGTCGTATGCACTCGCGGGGTCGAGGTTGATGATGTGGTCGGACGTCGACGCATTCAGCTGCGTTGCTCCCGGCTTGTTAATGATGAACCACTTGAACGACACCGGATGCAATTCGACGTTCTGAACGCCGTTTACGTAGACCGCCTGAGCCGGAGCCGAAAAGAGCGGGACGTAGGGCACATCCTCGGCGAGCGCAGCCTGGATCTTCGTGAACCGGTCCGCCCTAACGTTCGGGTCGCTGGTGCTGGCTTCATCTCGCACCCACTGGTCAACCTGGGAATTGTTGTAGAAGGAGCCTTCCGACTTGGCACCGGCAATGCCCATGAAGGGCGAGATGTAGTCATCTGTGTCGAAATAGTCCGGGTACCATCCGAGGAGGAACATCGGCATCCGCTGGTTGACCCAGTTCTCTTTGTAGACGGTCCAGATGTCGGACTTAAGGGTAATCTGGAACCTGCCACAAGTCGAGAGGCTGTTCTGGAGGGCTAGTGCGACCGCGACCTCGGTGCTCCCGTAATGGTTGCTGTTGTTGTACCAGAGTTGAATAGGTATCTTCGATGCGGCCGGTTTTGGAATTAGGGCGTAGGCACTGACCGCAATCAAAGCGATGACGAGGATGACCACGAGCACAATCAACATACGACCTCGGCCACCGGCAGCTTGGACCGGCGGTGCAGCGGGTTCCGCCAAAACTTTCTCCTCCCTCAGGTCGGGCGCGACTCTTGCGCCGAGCCTCCGAGTCGGCACGAACGGTTCGACCTTATTTAATGGTTTCTCGTGCCTCGAGAAAATCGTCGAGACGAGGACGAATAAGAGGCCGTTTGGACAATCGTTGGACCAGAGACTCGACGCGCGACGTGGCGAAATCTCGTTCGTCACACAGAAACTTCCTCAGGGTCTCGGGATTGAACGCCCCGGGGACGATTTTCTCAGGTGGCACGACAGGAGGGTGCAAAAAGAAATCGTGAATCGCGTCGACGTTGTCAGAGAGCGACTCACGGACATCAGCCGGGAGTGACGAAAGCGTGTGATGTTGACGCAAGAGTCGAACGGCGGTCTTGGGTCCGACGCCGCGGACGCCTTCATTGAAGTCCGTCCCGATCAGGATCGCTGCGTCGATCAGTTCTTCCCGCGTAAGGCCGAGCGTTACCAAGTTCTCCTCGAGGTCGATGACCTCTGGCGGCACCGCGCGCGATCGGCCCCGGGTCGGAAGGAATTCGGTTGAAGCCACGGCAAGGAACCGAAGGAGACGGGGCGTCCCGAACAGCAGGGAATCGTAATCTTTCGAGCCAGTCGCCCAAGTCACCCCTTCGCGGGTCAGGTGAGCGGCCTGGGCTTCTCCCTCGCTCGGCGCTTGAATCCAAGGAATGCCGAGGAGAGTCAGGAGAGTCTTCGCCTCTTCCACCATCGGGCGCGTGAGGCGTGAAGTCATCACGGCCTTCGACCAAGCCGTCGCCGTGTCCCCGACGGCGATCGCCGCCCGGTACTCCCGCTCGGACTTCTCGCGGCCCTCACGTCGCCTTTGGATCTCATCCCGCTTCAACTCCGGCGGTCGCCCGTCGAACACGAAGACGGGCCGGATGTCGAAATCGGCCACGAGACGTGTCGTACGAAACGCGAGCCCGTTCAGGTGGGACGTGATCCGTCCCTTCGAATCTTGCAACGGCTGCCCATCGCGGGTCCGCATGATCGAGAGGAACTGGTACAGTTCGAGATTCCCGTCCACCGCGACCGTCCGTCCCCGGATCGCCTCCAGGCTCGTTGGATGACGCACCGTGATCGATGTGAGCAGGACGCCCATGTGCAGGGGTCCCGAACGCATCGCGCGTTATGGCTTCTCCGCCACGTCCAATGGTCTGATTTGGAAATTCCGCTACCGGGCAGTCGTCGAGAACGTCCAAGCGTCCCGATTCGAGAGGATCGCCTCGAGTCGACTCAGAGCCTCAGTCTTCGGGAGGCTCAGGAAGAACTTCCCGACGTGTTTGCAGAAATCTTTGCGATCGACAAGCTTGCCCCAGTCCTCGCAGTCGTGGATGATCGTCCGTGCGCCTGGATCGAGCTCCACCCGGTAATCCTTCACACGCGCGAGGATCGTGTCGCCGTCCCGAGAGATGTCGACATCCCGCGAATCGATTCGCTTCGCCCGGTCCAGGCGGTTCGGGTCCATGAATCGCTGAAGCACCGCTTCGACAAAGGCATCCTTCGGCGCGTCGGCGCCAAAGTCCTCGAGCGTGAGCGACCGGAGGCGGACTTCCGCGGCCGTCGCCTGCTTGCGGAAGGCGTCGATCCGCTGCAGCGCCCGTGCCTGCTCTTGCGTCTGGACTCCGAGCATCCGCAAGATCTGGATGCAGTTCTCCGGCGCGTAGCCGTGGAAGTGGTTGTTGAAGAAGCCGTACACGGTCTCCGCCTGGGAGCCGACCTGCTGGACCCGAGGCACCCAGGACTTGAGCTCGTCCTCTCCGTAGCGGTAATTGTACCATGGATCCTGCCCGTGGCCGTGCCAGCGGAGATAGGCATGCGAGGACGTCACGTGCAGGTCCGGAGGGAGGAGCGGCTCGTCCACGATCGTGTACGCGACCCCGGTGGCGCGCAAGAGATCGAACGCTTCCATCGTCATCCACGTTTTGTTGCGGGGCTCGAGCGCGAATGTGAAGTCCCGAGGCAGGATGTCGAGGAACCGATGGATCGTCGCTTCCTGGAAACGAAGCCGCGGAGGGAGTTGCAGGAGGAGGGGGCCGAGCTTTCCCGCGTCCAGCAGAGGTCGCATGAGTTCGCAGTAGGCGAGCAGGTCCTTGTCCGCCCCCTTGCCGAGATCGAGTAACCGATCGTGGGTCACCGTCTGCGGGACTTTCGCGGCGAAGACGAAGTCCTCCGGCGTGTACCGAGCCCAGCCCAGGACCATGCCGGGCGACGGCGCGCGGTAGAACGTCGAGTTGATCTCGGCCGTGTCGAAAATCCGCGAGTAGGCGCGGAGCTTCGATTCGGTCGCGTTCCGGTACACGGGCCCGATCCATTCCTGGTAGTCCCAACCGCTGCAACCGA
>VBLR01000159.1 GCA_005878665.1 Methanobacteriota archaeon
AACGCGGAAGCAATCGCGAAATTCTTGAAATCGCAGAAGGCCGTCGCGAAGGTCCACTATCCCGGGCTCCCCGACGACCCCGGCCACGCCATCGCGAAGAAACAGATGCGTCGCTTCGGCGGCATGCTCAGCTTCGAGGTCCGCGATCCGTCCCGGGTCGTCGAGCGGCTGAAACGTCTCGAAGTCATTGTGCCGGCGGAGAGCCTCGGCGGCGTCGAGTCCTTGATCGAACACCCGGCCTCGATGACCCACGCGAGCGTGCCCAAGGATCAGCGGGAGAAGCAGGGCATCACGGACGGCTTGGTTCGCTTCTCGATCGGACTCGAAGACGTCCAGGATCTAACGGAAGATCTCGAGCAAGCGCTCGGGTGATGACCCGCGCATCCGTTCTCGAGTCCAAGAGAAGCCTCGGGGGTTCGCCGGGGCCGTATACGCAGTCATCCCGAGGGCGAGCAGTGCGTAGCCAAACACGGCTGCCCCGGGGAGGATGCCGAGACTGAGGCTCCAGGCTTGAACGAACCCGGTCGTCCCGGGACTCTGGAGGATCACCACGATCGTCGCGGCCGCGACGGTGAACAAGACCAACGCTCCCACATCCGCGAGATACCGGAACCGCGGTTCCGCGGAGCCTGCAATGCGGCCGAAGAGAATCCCATGGAGGGCGAGGATTGGCACGAACGACCAGCTGAGGTACGGAAATACGTTTACATAGAAAACGAAAATCCAAGCGTTCGACGACACCATCGCTCGGTACTCGAGCGGGAGGGCGATGAGCGCAGCGACGACCACGACGAAGGTAAGCAGAAACGCCCTCCATGCGACGACGACGCTAGGATCGTCCGGCCGTCGCGCCCGGAGGTCCCGCAGCCCGGCCCAGAGATTCGGCCATGCGGAGACGTGGACGACGACCGCGATCCACGCGAGGACGATGTCTCCGAAGACGGGAGCGGAATCCGGAACCGGAAGGATCCATCGACCCGCTGCCGACGAGCCCCAAAAGAGCGCGACGCTTGCCGCGAACAGAACGGCGGCCCTCCGGAGTTCGCGGGCCCAAACGCCGCGACCGGTCGCCGCGCGTCGGGAGGGGAGGAGACCCGCCATGGCCGGCCCGGCATGGCAGACCCAGGGTCCATAAGACTTCCGCACCGAATGTATTGCGATTGACAAACTTCGAAAATGCGCGGCGCACCCCGCGTTGCTCGAGAACCTTAATACGCGCCGCCTTCATGCGGACCGCGCGATGCCCATCCGAGTGTACAACACGCTCTCCCGGAAGAAGGAGGAGTTCATTCCGCTCCGAGCCAACCGGGTGTCGATGTTCGTCTGTGGCCTCACCCCGCAAGACGAGACGCACATGGGCCACGCGAAGACGTACGTCGCCTTCGACGTCGTCGCCCGCTTCCTCCGTCACAAGGGGTACCACGTGTTCTACCTGCAGAACGTCACGGACATCGAAGACCGGATCATCGAGAAGATGCAGAAGACCGGACGCGGGTGGAAGGAGATCGTCAACCAGTACTTCGGCGAATACCTCGAGGTCACGGACGCCCTTGGCTGCAATTCGGTGGACGTCTATGCGTTTGCGACGGACTACATCGACGATATCATCGCGCAAATCCGAGGTTTAATCGAGAAGGGCCACGCGTATGTCGCCGAGGACGGAAGCGTCTACTACGACACGACCACGTTCTCCGGTTGGGGCAAGCTGAGCGGACAGAAAGTCGAAGCCCTCCGGCCCGGAGCGCGAATCGCCATCGAGGAGCGGAAGAGACACCCCGCCGACTTCGTGCTCTGGAGGGCCCAGAAGCCGGGCGAGCCCGCGTGGGACAGCCCGTGGGGCAAAGGCCGGCCGGGATGGCACATCGAGGACACCGCGATCACGATCCGACACTTCGGGTCGCAGTACGATCTCCACGGGGGCGCCACGGAACTGATGTTCCCGCACCACGAGGCGGAGATCGCCCAAGCCGAGGCGTACACGGGCGTCACGCCCTTCGTGAAGTACTGGATGCACGGCGGGATGGTCACGGTGAAGGGCGAGGAGATGCACAAGTCCCTCGGCAACTATTGGCCCGTGAAGGCGGCCCTGAAGCTCTACGAGCCCGACGTGATCCGCTTCTTCCTGATCAACGTCCAGTACCGCGGGCCGATCGACTTCGCGCCGGAGCTCCTCGACGAGGCGAAGAGATCGTACGAGCGGATTCGAGAGACGACGCGCACGCTCGACGCCGAACGCCGTCGGGCCCTCGATGCCGGGAAGGCCGATCGCTCCCTGAAGGCGGCGACGGCGAAGGCACTCGAGGACTTCGACGCGGCAATGTCGGACGATTTCAACACGCGCGAGGCGATCGCCGCCATCTTCGAGTATGGACGCGCGGTGAACAAGGCGATCGAAACGGGTGCGGGACGTGACGCCCTCGACGACGCCGCGCACGCGTTTCAGACGTTCAGCGAGGTCCTCGGCATCCTCGAGCCGAATCCGAAGGGCGCGGACCTCGTGGACCGCCTTCTCGACCTGATCGTTGCGCTCCGCGAGGACGCCCGCAAGCGAAAGGACTTCGCCACCGCGGATCGAATTCGCGACGCTCTCGCGGCGGTCGGCGTGGTCCTCGAGGATACCCGCGACGGGGTCCGGTGGAAGCGGAAATAGGCCCCGATTGCGGTCGGATTTTGGGCCCGTCCATCCAACGTTCTCCCGGGTGAGAACAAGGGGGTCGAAATGACCGTGCTATAGTATTTAAGGAAAAGACCTCGAAAAGAGCCCCCTCTCGCAGGCCTGTTTTCTCCATAGAAACTGGGCTCCGAACGTTTATAACGGCCTGCCGTATACTTGGCGCATCCCCCGGGATGGGCTGCGAGAGGGCACCGAACCGCGCTCTAAGAGGTCACGAAATAGATGGTAGAAGAGACCGCCTACGACGCCACGCAGATCCAGGTCCTCGAAGGCCTGCAGGCGATCCGAAAACGGCCTGCGATGTACATCGGCTCGGTCGACTCGCGCGGCCTCCACCACCTCGTCCACGAGGTCGTGGACAACTCGATTGACGAAGCCATGGCCGGCTTCTGCAAGGAAATCCAGGTCACCTTGAACCCGGACGGATCGGTGACGGTCGCAGACGACGGTCGGGGGATTCCGGTCGACATCCATCCGAAGTATGGCGCGCCGGGCGTCGAGATCGTCCTGTCTCGGATGCACAGTGGCGGGAAGTTCGAGCGAAAGATGTACCGCGTCTCCGGCGGGCTGCACGGCGTCGGCCTCTCGGTCGTCAATGGGCTGAGCGAATGGCTCGAGGTCCGCGTGAAACGAGAAGGTCAGGAGCACCGGATGCGGTTCGAACGCGGGACGAAGGCCACCGACCTCGAGGTCGTGGGCCCGGCGGAGGGGACCGGCACGATCATCACGTTCCTTCCGGACTCGCAGGTCTTCGAATCGATCGAGTTCGACTATGACATCCTCGCGACGCGCTTGCGGGAGCTCGCCTTCCTCAACGCGGGCCTTCGGATTATCATCGTGGACAAGGTCCACGACCGCGGGGACGTTTTCGAATTTCAGGGCGGCATCGCCGAGTACGTCAAATGGATCAACCGGGCGAAGAACCCGCTCCACCCGGATCCGATCCGATTCTCGAAGGAATCCGAGGGAACGCTCGTCGAAGTCGCGATGCAGTACCACGACGGCTACAACGAGTCGATCTTCACGTTCGTGAACAACATCGACACGATCGAAGGCGGCACCCATCTCGTCGGATTCAAGGCGGGGCTGGCGCGGGCCTTCATCAAGTACGCGAAGGACAACAAGTATCTCAAACAGGGCGAAAGCCTCGAGGGCGACGACGCCCGCGAGGGATTGACGGCGATCCTCAGCCTCAAGGTCCCCGAACCGCAGTTCGAGGGGCAGACGAAGATGAAACTCGGGAACTCCGAGATCAAAGGAATCGTCGAGTCCATCGTGTACGAGAAGCTCACCGATTTCTTCTTGGAGACTCCCAAGGTCGCTGAGATCTGCATCGGGAAAGCCGTGCTTGCGGCGCAGGCTCGCGAGGCCGCACGCAAAGCCCGCGAGCTCACGCGTCGGAAAGGCCTGCTCGAAGGATTCAACCTCCCCGGAAAACTCGCGGATTGTCAAGAGCGCGATCCGGCGAAGTCGGAGCTGTTCATCGTCGAAGGGCCGTCCGCCGGCGGATCTGCCAAGCAAGGTCGTCGCCGCGAGTTCCAAGCGATCCTTCCCCTTCGCGGGAAAATCCTGAACGTCGAAAAGGCCCGACTCGATCAGATGCTCAAGAACGAGGAGATCCGGACGCTCATCACCGCCATCGGGGCGGGCGTCGGCGAAGAGTTCGATCTCAAGAAGGTCCGATATCACAAAGTCATCACGATGGCCGACGCAGACGTGGACGGGCAGCACATCACGACGCTCCTCCTGACGCTGTTCTTCCGATATATGCGGCCGCTCCTCGACAGCGGATTCGTGTACATCGCGCAACCGCCGTTATACAAGATCAAGAAAGGGAAGGACCTCCACTATGCGTACACGGAGAAGCAGCGAGAAGACCTGGCGAAGAAACTCGGCGACAAGGGGGCCGTGTACCAGCGGTACAAGGGCTTGGGGGAAATGAACGCCGAGGAGCTGTGGGAGACGACGATGGATCCCGCTCGGCGCCAACTGAAGCAAGTGACGATTGAGGACGCCGCGACCGCCGACGCCCTGTTCTCGATCCTTATGGGCGAAGCCGTCGAGCCTCGCCGACAATACATCCAGGAACACGCGAAGGAAGTCGTCAACCTGGACATATAGGAGGAGCATGCCGGAGGAAGCCCAGGAGTCCCGCCCCCGCGTCTCCCCGCAGCCAATTGAAGACGAACTACACCGGTCGTACATCGACTACGCGATGAGTGTTATCGTCGGGCGTGCGTTACCCGACGTTCGCGACGGCCTGAAACCCGTCCAACGCCGAATCTTGTATGCGATGAACGAGTTGGGGATGAGTTCTGGCTCCCAATACAAGAAGGCAGCCCGTGTAGTGGGGGAGACCCTGGGCAAACTCCACCCGCATGGAGACCTCGCGATCTACGACGCGTTGGCCCGAATGGTCCAACCTTTTTCCCTTCGCTATCCGCTGATCGACGGCCAAGGGAACTGGGGAAGCACGGAGGACGAGCCCGCCGCGATGCGATACACGGAGTGCCGGCTCGCGAAGACCGCCGAGGCGATGCTCGAGGACTTGGAGAAAGACACCGTCGATTGGATGGACAATTTCGATGGGACGCTGAAAGAGCCCCTCGTCCTTCCCTCGAAGTTCCCGAATCTCCTCGTGAACGGATCGAGCGGGATTGCAGTCGGAATGGCAACGAACATTCCGCCACACAATCTCGGGGAAATTGTCGACGCCCTAATCGTCCTGATTGACAACCCTCAGGCCGAATTGATCGACCTGTACAACCCGGAGACGGGTCCGATTCGCGGCCCGGACTTTCCCACCGGCGGCATCCTGTACGGAGCGGATGGCGTAGCGGATGCGTACCGGACCGGGCGTGGACTGATCCGGATTCGTGCGAAGGCGAAGTTCGAAGAGGCAGGCCACGACCGCGCCCGGATCGTCATTACGGAAATCCCGTACATGGTCAGTAAATCGTCCCTCGTCGAATCGATCGCCTTGCTCGTCAAGTCGAAGAAGATCGAGGGCGTCACGGACCTCCGAGACGAGAGCGACCGAGATGGTATGCGGATCGTGTTGGAACTGAAGCGCGACGCCGTCGAGGACGTGGTCCTCAACCAGCTCTATCACCACACGCAGATGGAGACGACGTTCGGCGTGATCAACCTCGCCCTGCTCGAGGGACAACCGCGGGTTCTGCCGCTCAAGGACTCGATGCAGGCGTTCATTGACCATCGGGTTAGCATCGTTCGGCGACGCACGGAGTTTGACCTGAAGAAGGCACGGGAGCGCCTTCACATCGTGGAAGGCCTCATCACCGCGGTCGACCACCTCGACGACGTGATTCGGCTCATCCGACGCGCGCGAGACGCAGACGAGGCCCAGGCGGGTCTGATGAATCGCTATCTCCTGAGTGAGAACCAGGCGAAAGCCATCCTCGCCATGACGCTGCGCCAGCTCACCGGACTCGAGATCGAAAAGCTGCGCCAGGAGAAGACCGACTTGAACCACAAGATCGAGAGTCTCGAATCGATCCTGGCGTCCCGGGAGCGAGTCCTCGACATCCTCAAAGCCGAATTCCTCGAAGTCAAGGATCAGTTCGGTGATGACCGCCGGACCGCCGTCGAGCTCCAAGCCTACGACATGCAGATCGAGGACCTCATCCCCGAGGAGGACAACGTCGTGACGATCACGAACACGGGCTACATCAAACGGCTACCCGTGAGCGTGTACCGGAAACAGCGTCGGGGCGGAAAGGGAGTCACGGGCATGGACACCAAAGAGGAAGACTACGTCGTCGACCTCTTCGTTGCCTCAACCCATGATTTCATCCTGTTCTTCTCATCGAAAGGGAAGGTGTTCAAGCGAAAGGCCTTCAAGCTGCCCGCCGCCGGGAGATATGCCCGGGGGAAGCCCGTCGTCAACCTCTTGGAGCGCCTCGATCCCGATGAGAAGGTCGAAGCGATGATTCCGACTCGAGAGTTCCCCCCAGACCGATTCCTCGTCTTCGTGACCAAACGGGGACGAATCAAACGGACCGGCTTCGCGGAATTCCAGAACATCCGCGAGAGCGGGATCCGCGCAATCAAGTTGAATGAGGGGGACGAGCTGATCGACGTGCGGATTGCCGGGGGCAACGAGGAGGTCATCCTCGCTTCGGCCGGCGGATACGCAAATCGCTTCCCGATTGACGAAGTCCGTCCGATGGGCCGACCCGCGGCGGGTGTCGCGGGCATGCGCGTCCGATCGGGAGACGAGGTCGTATCGATGGCCCTGTCGAGCAACCCGGAAGCCGAGTTGCTGACGGTCCTTTCCAGCGGCTACGGCAAGCGCACGACGATCTCCGAATATCGGAAGACCCGTCGGGGATCTAAAGGAGTCCGCACGACCAGCGCGAAATACGCGAAAGGCCGCGTCGTCGCGGTGAAAGTCGTCCGACCTGAGGAGCATCTCCTCGCCACAACGAAAGCGGGGGTCGTAATTCGTTGCGCCGTCGCCGATATCAGCGTCAAGGGCCGCGCGGCGCGCGGCGTGAGGCTCCAGCGTCTCGGTGACGGCGACGAGGTGGTCGCGGTCGCTCGAGTAATCGAAGAAGAGGAACAGGATCGCGCCTTGTCCGCGGAACCACCGGGGAAGCCGCAGGATCCCGTCAAGCCAACGTAACACCGAGCCCGGGTCGGTCAGGCGCGATCAACTCCCCGTTCTCGAAACGCAGGCCTTTCGAGGGATCCTCGGCGAGATTGAAGTGTGAATCCAGGTCGAGCCACCGAACGTTCTTCTGAGCGAGGGCGAAGGCCAGCGCCGCCGCGATCGAGATTTGCGGTTCCCCCATGCAGCCGACCATCGTGGGGTAGCCGGCAGATTCGCAAATCGTATTCACGTCGATTGCTCGGCTTATGCCGCCATGTTTCATCAGTTTCAGGTTCACGGCCTTCGCGGCGTTGGCCCACCGGACCTTTTTCGCGTCGTCGGGCGTGAGGACCATCTCGTCTGCCATGATCGGGATCGGCGAGGATTCCGTCAGGACGCGCATCCCCTCCAGGTCCGTCTTGGCCACCGGCTGCTCGAAGACCGAGATGTCCAGGTCTTTCGCCGCCCGAGCGAAGCCGAGCGCCTGGCTCCAGGTGTACCCTTGGTTCCCGTCGATTCGCAACTCGATCCGGGGACCGACGGCCCCGCGAATCGCGCGAAGCCGATCCATATCCGATTTCGGGTCCCGGCCGATTTTCACCTTCAGCGCGCGGAATCCGGCTTGGGCCCACCGCTGGGCTCGCTCGACGGCGCCTCGAGTGTCCATGATTCCAATCGTCATGTCGGTGACCATCCGATCCCGGCTCGCGCCGAGATACCGGGTCAGCGGCACGCCCGCTTGTTGCGCGGCGAGGTCGTGGACCGCGATGTCGATCGCGGCCTTGACCGATGGGCTGCCGTTGAGGACCTTGTCCATTTTGTCGGCGACCTCGCGGGGCCGCTCGAACGGGAACCCCTCGAGGGCTCGCGCCATCGCCTTGATCGCCTCCATCGCAGACCGGATCGTCTCACCGGTCACATCCGTTGGAGCGCCGCTCCCGGTGCCGGTGAGCGAACCGGAATGAACGATGACCAGGACGTTCTGGGCCACGGCCGATGACCCTCTCGCGATCGTGAACGGCTCCTTCCGGAGGAGGTCCATCGCCATGTATTCGAGGAAATCGATCCGCATCCGGATCGGACACCACCGCGCAACGATATCAAAGGTGCAGTCAGGCCCGGCGTTTCGCAGCTTTTCGACGTCGGCGACGCGCCTCCCGTGACCACTTCGTCTTCGGATAGAATCGGCAGAACCGGGTGAAGGAGCATTGCGGGCAACGAGGGCCGATCGGTCGGCAGAGGTCTTTCCCGAATCGGATGAACAACTCGTTGATGTGGAGCCAGTACTCCATCGGCACGGTCTGCATGAGCCGCCGTTCGGTCGCCTCCGGAGTCTTCGTCCGCACGAGACCGAGCCGGTTGCTCACCCGGTGGACGTGGGTGTCGGTCGGGATGCGTGGGACGCCGAATCCGTAGACGAGGACGCAGTTCGCGGTCTTCGGGCCGACCTGGGGAAGCTCGATCAGCTCCTCGTAAGTCCGTGGCACAGAGCCGGCATGGCGCTCGAGGAGGGTCCGACTCAGCTTCACAATCTGGCCGGCCTTCTGGCGATAGAAGCCGACCGGCTTGATGAGACGCTCCACGTCGCCGAGGTCCGCGCCGGCGAGTTCCGTCGGGTCCCCGTACTTCGAGAAAAGCTGCCTCGACGCGACCTCGGTCATTTCGTCCCGAGTCCGCTGGGAGAGGATCGTCGAGATCAAGACCTTGAACGGGTCTTCCGTCTCCGCGACGATTTTCGCCAGGGCCGTCTCGCCCGCGTGCAGATTGCCGTCGGGCAGGTAGCGACGGGAGAGATCCCGCACGATGAATGCTATCCGGTCACGGGCGGACGCCGAGATGGTCAAGGGCCTCCCCCGCGGTGTAAATCGAGCCCGTGATCAGGATCAGGTCGTCCGGGCCCGCCGACTGAAGCGCCGCATCGATCGCTTCTCGGACCGACGGGATGACGAGGGTTTCCGCATACGGTCGGAAGGCGGCCGCGACTTCCCCGGCGTCGTACGCGCGATGCGACTTGGGCCGACAGGCGAATACGCGGCTGGCAATCGGCCCTAACGCGGCCGCCATGCCCGGCAGGTCTTTGTCGTTCAGGATGCCCGTGACGAGGACAGCCTTGCGACCGACGAACGTCTCGGCCATTGACGCGGCGAGGGCTTCGACCGCGGGGCGATTGTGGGCTCCATCGACGACGACCATCGGGGACTCGCGGACAATTTCCATCCGCGCGGGCCATCGGACGGAAGCGATCCCGGGCCGGATCGCCTCGTCCGGAATCGTGAACCCGGCCGAACGAAGCTCCTCGAAGGCGGCCACGGCGATGCCGATATTCTCCACCTGGAACGAGCCGAGTAACGGCGTCTGAACATCGACGGACCCGAACGACCCGCGGACGCGAACGGTCTGGCCGCGCAAGTCGCCGGCAATCCGCTCCGCGTGAACATCCCGTCCGAGGACCGACAAGGGCGCGTGGAGTTCCCGGCATCTCGCCTCGATGACCGGGAGAGCGTCCTGGTCGACGGTCACGACTCGCGACGATGGCTTGATGATCCCGGCTTTCTCGCGCGCGATCCGTTCGACCGTCTTGCCGAGATGCTCCGTGTGCTCCAGGTCCACCCGCGTGATGACGGACACGAGGCCGTCCACGACGTTCGTCGCATCCATCCGACCGCCCATCCCGACCTCGAGGACGGCGATGTCGACCTTTCGCTCACGGAAATACTCGAAGGCCATCGCCGTCGTGACTTCGAAGAACGTCGGATGATCGATCGCCCGGGTGGAGGTCATCGTCTGAATCGCAGGCTGCATGCCGGACCAAAGGCGCAACACGTCGTCGTCGGTGATCGGCTCACCGTCCACGCGGATCCGCTCGTTGAACCGGACGAGATGCGGGGAGGTGTAGAGCCCGACCCGATATCCGGAGGCCCGCAACACGGACGCGGCATAGGCGCACACGGAGCCTTTCCCGTTCGTGCCGGTGACGTGGAGGACCTTCAGGCCACGCTGAGGGTCTCCGAGGAGGGATAGGAGCCGCCGGATGTTGTCCAGCCCGAGTTTGATCCCGAACCGCTCGAGTCGGTAGAGATGCTCCAGGGTCGTCTGATAGTCCATCGAAGCGGCCGGAGCTAACGGGCGTCGCGGATTAAAGGTTGCTCGGTGGGCTCGTAATGATCGGACCCTCGGGACTCCGGGACCACAGATATATATCGCGTATGGCAATCGTCACGCAATGCACCCGGCGGAGCGCCTGCGAGGCCTCAAGAGCCTCAAGCTCCAGGGCAAGACGATCGTCCTCGGAGTCACCGGGAGCATTGCCGCCGTCGAGTGCGTGAAGTTGGCCCACGAGCTCATCCGGCATGGAGCCGAGGTCCACGCGGTATTCACGCGATCCGCGACGGAAATCCTCCATCCCAACGCGCTCCAGTATGCGACCGGCCATCCCGTGGTGACGCAAATTACGGGCTCGATGGAGTACCTCGAGATGTGCGGTCGCGACGGGAAGGCGGACCTCCTCCTGATCGCACCGTGCACCTCGAACACGATTGGCAAGATCGCGCAGGGAATCGACGACTCCACCGTCACGACCTACGCCGCGAACGCACTCGGTTCCGGCATCCCGATCCTGATCGCCCCTGCGGCCCACGAATCGATGATGGACAACCCCGCCGTCGCCGCGAACGTCAGGCGCCTCCAGGAACTTCGCGTCGAGCTGGTCGAACCAAAGCGTGAGGAGGACAAAGCGAAGATGGCGGATATCGAGACGATCGTGGCGCGCGTCATCCGCCGCCTTGGACCGAAGGACCTCCTCGACATGCGGGTCTTGGTCGTGGCCGGGTCGACCGTCGAGCCGATCGACGACGTCCGCGTCGTTACGAACCGTTCGACAGGCGGCACCGGAATCGAACTCGCCAAAGTCGCCTTCGAGCACGGGGCGAATGTGGAGCTCTGGCTCGGGCGTCACGAGACGCCGGTCCCGCCGTGGCTCCCATTCAAGACCTTCGAGACGACCGGGGACCTCGTGTCCATGGCCGAGAAGGCAGACGCCGACGTCTGCGTCGTCCCGGCCGCGGTTTCGGACTTTACGCCCTCACATCGACAGACCGGCAAGATCCCGAGTCGGGACGGCGTCCTGACCCTCGATCTGCAGCCCACTCCGAAGGTCCTCAATCGCTTCCGCAAAGGCGCCAAGAAGGCCCTCGTGGGCTTCAAGGCCGAGGCGGGCGTGAGCGAAGCCGACCTGAAGGCCCGTGCCATGTCCCTCGTCAAGGAAGCGGACGTCGACTTCGTCGTGGCGAACGATATCTCAAAGATCAAGGGGGACACGACGTCCATCACGATCTTCGACCGCAAGGGTCGCTCGGAGACGTTCGAAGGATCGAAGGCGCTCGCGGCCGAGCGGGTGTGGCGGGCCATCCTCCATGGTGTCCGAGGGTGAGGCGTTCTGCCCCGGGCATGTCACCGCGTTCTTCGAGGTCCGTGAGGATCCGGATCCCCGGAAGAAAGGCTCGCGGGGCGCCGGGCTGTGCCTGAGCCTCGGCGTCCGCACGGTGGCGCGGGTCCGGGACGACTCCCGCGCATCCATCGACGTGATTGTCAACGGCCGCCGCCAGCGGGCGGACGTCACCCGGAGGGTCGCGGAGAAGATCCTCGGTGACCGGTCCTGCGAAGTCAAGATCCTGAGCGAGACAAGCTTGCCCGTGTCGCAGGGATTCGGAGTGAGTGCGGCCGCGGCCGTGAGCACGGCCCTCGCGCTCGACGATGCGCTCGGCGCGAAGATCCCCCGAGACGAACTGGTGGCCGTCGCTCACGAGACGGAGGTCGAGTGCGGCACGGGTCTTGGCGACGTCGTCCCGGCGTCGATCGGCGGAATGGACTTGCGGCTCAAGCCGGGCGCGCCGGGCTACGCGGAGGTACGAACCTTCCCCGTCGAAGCGGAGCTCCTGCTCGCCGTGATCGGCGCGGAAATGCCCACCAAAACGGTCCTTCGGGATTCGAAAAAAGTCGCCGCGATCAACCGGATTGGCGGTGCGCTCGTCGACGAGTTTTCCGAGAATCCCACTCTGGAGCGACTCTTCGAACTCGGGGTGCGTTTCGCCGAAGGAACCGGCCTCGCGGACAAACGGGTCCTCGAAGTGATTCGCGCCAGCCGGATGTTCGGGAGGGCGACAATGGCCATGCTCGGACATTCCGTGGTCGCCACCGGGAACCGACAGCAATTGGCGACATTGTACCTCAAGTTCGGGACGCTCCAACGATGCGAAGTCGACAACAGGGGCGCGAGGGTCCTCTAATCACTCACTGAGGGTGAAGAGTTGGTCGTCGCCGCCAACATCGAGGAGCCCGAGCCTCGCGCCGGCATCCAGCCAACCGTGGGCGTAATTCACGGTGGCGAGGGCCTTGTCCAGCTCGCCCTTTTCACGGAAGTGCTTCGCATCCGAGTAGTATGCGCGCGCCATCGTCACGAAATCCTCGGCGACCTTGTGGAGGTGGGAGCGCGGCGGGGCGGCAATCGCCGCCTTTTCGAGTGCACGCTCCGTGAGCCTAATGTCCCGATCGACGATCGACTGCAGGTCCATCGACCCGGTATCATGACAGGACGCGAAAACGCTTCCGCTCGAGCTCACGCCGGAGAACGAGCCCCGGGCCCACGAAGTCACTCGCCAGTCTCATGGAGACGGCGACTTCATCGGACCTTTCGGGGCGCGGCTGTCGCCTCAACAGAGCTCGAGGCCATCGGGCCACCAGACGGGTTGCTGAGCTGGGTGGGAGCGTCTGGAGGAGGCGAAGCCGGACCCGAATCGGAATCCGAAATCGAGAACCGATCGGCGAAAACGCGGAAGCGGTCAGCGGTGCAGTGACCGTCCGGTCCGACCGACCCGGTCGGACAGAAATCGGTTTTCGCCGTGACGGAGTCTGCGGTCACCGTGTAGAACACGGATCCGAATCCCGGGAGTTCGCCCTTCGTGTTCGCATTGCGACCCATCGCTTGCGCGAAGTACCCGATCTGGGGGTTGCTGCCGTCCACGGTAATGTTGGTGAGGTCCTCTCCTCCGACGCCCTGCACGACGACGACCGTCCCGTTCCCCTTCGGATAGATGTCTTGCGACCCCCCGTCCGCGACGCAGGACGGGTCCGCCGGCCCAGTGGAGTTCACAGACTCGCAGCTATCGGATTGTCGGAGTTGCTTGCTGCGTTCGTACGCATGGTCGCCGCCCGCCAGGATCAGGTCGACCTTGGCCTCGACGAGCTCATCGAAGAGGCCCTGGCCCATCGTGCAGCGCTCCCTTACACCGATCGTGATGCATTGCGCGTGAGCTCCCGCGACGACCCATGGGATTCCTTGATCCCGTGCGTTGTCGACGGCGTCCTCGAGCCATTCCGTGTGCGGCGACTCCTCGCTGTAGTTGTAGCTCAGCCCTCCGCCGAGCCCCGGTGAAATCATGATGAAGCGTGCGAGCGGCGTCTCGGCGGGGTAGTCAAAGTAGTATTCGTACCCGTAACCCGGTGTGCCCACGCCCGGGACGGCGGGCGAGGTCAACGGGTATGGGCAATTCTCCACGTAATCCGAGATGCCCTCGCCGCCACCCTGGCTCACGTCGTGACTCCCCGGGACGATGAGCACCTCCGGCACATAGTGCTTCATTTGACTGCACCACCCTGCCTCGTTCGTCGTGTTTCCGAGATCCCCAAGAGCGAGGAGGAACGACATGCCCGCCGCTCGAGCGCGGAGCGCAAGCGCCGTCGAGTCGGTGTCGCCGAGCCCCCCGAAGTCCGCGGAGGCGGCGAACGTGAAGTGCGTGGCGGACTCGTCCTTCCACCGCGGTGGAGAGACATCGACAGGCTTCCCCGGCATTCCCCCTATATGGAACAAGGCCCATCCTGCCGCGATGGCGATTAGGATGCAGAGAGCGAGAGCGGCGACGGCGGTTCGACCTCTGATGGCAGCGGGCTGCCGCATCCGTCGGATTCGTCGCGGCGCTTCCATGACGGTGCGGCGTGTCGATGCTTGGTTTGGAATCCTCGCCCCGTTCTCCTTCAACCCTTCAAGGGCTTTCACTCGCCTCAACGACTTCCGCAGCTCCTCCAACAGCTCTTCGTCGGAATCGGATTTGAGGCGCATGGCCCAAGGCCGCAGATCGATTCGGTCCCCCCGCTGCGGGTGAGAATTCACGGCGAGGCCAACGCGGGCAGTCCCGGACTTTCGAGAATTCCTCGCCGCGCCGATCAGTGCTCTGGCCATGCCGCGAAAGTCGGGCTTTTTCGCGCGGGGTCCCTCGCAAACCGCGGCCTTCCCCTTCATCCGCTCCGGGTCGTAGGAGATCAGTCCTATGAAGGGTTGGTCGCCAACTCCAACTCAGTTGGCCTTGAGTGCAATCAGGTGAGCCACACTTGGGCCACTTGCATCACGAACGTGTTTGACACCCGTCGAATCCAATCGCAGAGACGGGCGAATCGTTGATATTCGACGCGAATGACGAGGCGGTCGCGCATCGGCGTTTGTCTCGTCTCGCAACCCGGTGCTTCCGCAACCGCACGAGCCAGGATTGTACGGTGTTACACTGCGTCGAGTTGGTTGTGTGGCGCCTCCCTGGGTGTTATTCCTCGCTCGATCTGAGCCTCATAGAGCCGGGCGTAGACCCCTCCTTTCCCCAGTAGATCTTGGTGGGTCCCGACCTCAGCGATGCCTCCATCTTCAAGGACGACAATCCGGTCCGCATCAATGATCGAAGAAAGCCGATGCCCGATGACAATCATCGTCCTCTTCTGAGCGAGGCGGTGCAAGGCTTCTTGAATGAGTGATTCCGACTCGGAGTCGATGTTCGACGTGGCTTCATCAAGGATGAGGATGCTTGGGTTCTTCAGGAGGACGCGAGCGATCGCTATCCGCTGCCGCTGGCCTACGGAAAGCGTAACCCCGCGCTCGCCAATCTGTGTGTCGTATCCCTTCGGCAGGCCGACGATGAATTCGTGGGCGTTTGCCGATTGTGCGGCACGCACGACGTCGTCTTCGCGCGCGTGAACGTCGCCATACATGATATTCTCTCGAATCGTCCCCGAGAAGAGGACCGGTTCTTGCATGACGAGGCCGATTTTCTTCCGCAAGAAACCCAGATTCAACCGATCGAGAGGGTAGCCGTCGATCAAAATCCGACCCGCGCTAGGCTCGTAGAACCGGAGGAGCAAATTGACAATTGTAGACTTGCCCACCCCGCTGGATCCGACTACCGCGACCGTCTCGCCCGGCTCGATGGTCAAGGAGAATTCCGCGAGGACGTTTCGATTCGGCCGATATCCGAATGTCACCGCATCGAATTCGATGCGTCCCTCGATCGCTGGCGGGACAAGGCTGCCGGGCGCATCCAGGATCTCCACCTTGGCGTCCATGAACTCGAAGATGCGGTCCCCGGCCGCGACTGCTTTCTGGACCGTGAAATTGACTTTGCTCAAGACGACGAGCGGATTGAAAACTTTGCCCATGTATCCGAGGAAGGCCACGAGCGCCTCGACCGTCAGGGTCCCAGAGACGACCGCGGGGGCTGAGAACCAGATGAGCGCCGCGAGGGAGCCGAAGGTGAGGAGATCCACCGCCGAGGAATAGGCGCCGGAAAGGCGGGCGAGTCGCACCTTGGCCTTGGCAATCGCCAGAGACCGGTCTCGGAAGGCGCTCGCCTCGTGGTGCTCCATCCGGAAACTCTTCACGATGCGCAGACCCGACACGACCTCGAAGGCTTTTGCGGTGAGATCCGCCACTGCTTCACGAATTTTCTTCGATACTTGCTTGATCGCCTTCTTGAACCGGTTCACGACGACGACCATGAAGAGGGCCGCTGGCGTGACAAGGAGGGCGAACTTGACGTTCACAAGGAACAGCAGGCCGAGTGCCCCTGCGACCATGACCGCGTTCGTGACGAAATCCGCGACGTTGTCCGTGAGGACCTTTTCCACTTCGTTCGTGTCGCTGACGACGCGGGAGACCAGTTCGCCGGAGCGCGACCCATCGAGGAAATTCATGGGCATTCGCTCGATGTTCTCGTAGAGATCGGACCGAAGCCTGTGCACCGTTTTCTGAGCCAGGATTTCCGACAAGTAGTCTTTGAGGAACGTGGCGACTTCTTTGAACGCAAAGGTCGCGCCTAGAAGGAGCAGGACGGTGGGAAGCAGTTCTACATGACCGAGACGGGCCACCTGCCCGATGAAAAGAAACGACAGGATCCAGACCTGTGTCAAATCCATGGAGGCGGCGGTAACAATCGCCGCGAAGACAGCGGCTGCGTAGGGCCAGTGCGGCCTCACATAGGAGAGGAGGCGTCCGAGAGTTCGTGTGCGACCGGGTCCGGAATCGGTGCGAACCGGGGACGGGCCCGGCGCCGGGACCCGCTGGGGAGAGGTTCCCGACGAAAGTTGCTTCGGCGCTTCGACACCTGGAGTCCGCTCCCATCGTCGCCGCTCACGAATGACGATGACGCCCCAGATCGCCCAAGCGAAAAACGGCGCGATAACCAGCAGGAGTGCAAGCTGGGAGTCGGAGAGGAACGAGCGGCCGAATTCATATGGGAGGGCGAGCAGCGCCACCTGCACGTTGTAGGCGGAGGCAATATAGTTGAGTAGCCACGCAACGACAGGGAGGCCGGTGAGGATCACCGCCACGGATTTGGCGATCCGGCGGCGACGCGACTTTGGGACGTCCGTTCGACGATCGCGCCCGAATTCCGAAATCAGAAGGGGGGCTCCATCTGTCCCGTCGGCCACAGACCCTTCGGAGGGCGGTTTCCGCTCGTCTAACAGCCTCAGCTCATCCAGCAGCTCCGCGAAGAGTTCGTTCGCGGCGCGAATTGGGTCGAAAAGCTCTGCGTACGGTTGTTTGGCGTCAGGCCGATCCTCCTCTTCATCGCTCTCAAAGCGCCTCCGTGGCGGCCGCCTTTCCGGATCTTCCGGCCCCTCGCCTGGTCCGGTCAATCCTGGACCTCCTCGCAAGCTCGTTGCGCCTCTTCGACAATCCGAGCGGTCGTCTCGGGCCAACCGGGCTCTTGAGACCGGAAGATGCAGCCTGCCACCTCGAGGAAGGCGCCGGCGCTGTGCAGCCCGAAGCGTGCTCGCCACGAACTAGGTGCGTGACGAAAGTACTCGTCGACGAATGCCGCCGCCATCTCACGCGCCCGATCCGCCGGCATCGAAGGCGACCCGGTCTTGCAAGTAAGATGGGCGAACAGAGATGCCACGTCACGAACCGGATCGCCGAACGCGACCGAATCGAGATCGATGAAGACCACCCGCTCGTCTGATACGAAGACGTGATCCGACTTGAGGTCCCCGTGAATTGGGGCGGGAGACGCCTCTTCCAAGCCATTCGTGACGGCGGCGATAATTGCTTGGACGGTATCCCGCGTCCCGGGGCATGCCCATTGGATGAGAAGCCCCGCCTTTCGGACGGCCTCTAACCGGTCCGCGAGCGATTCGTGCCGGGTAGCCGGAATCTCATCTTGATGGAAGGCCGCTAGAGCCCTTGCGACGGATCGTACTGCCTGAGCGGCATGTCCGGATTGAGGCGACAATTGACTCAGCGGGCGGCCGGGGGCCTCTTCGATCACGAGGGTGCGGAGATCACTCAAGTAAGCGATGGGGCGAATCGTTTCGTATGGCCGTGTACCCTCAGCGGTCAATCGTTGGCTCGCCAGAAGGAATCGCCACGTCTCCGCGCCATCGTCATTGCGGTAGACTTTCAAGTAACAGGTCACTGTCCCCCGCCGGGCAGATCGCGCCTCGCGGGCCTGTATCGCGTAGCGGAGGGCGGCCCCGCGCTCGGTGCGGTATCGCGTCGGTTCGATGGTCCGATTCTCGACCTCCCATTCGCCTGGATCGAGGCGGGCCAGGAGCAATGGATCAACGGTTCGCCCAGCGCCTCCCATTATCGGACCGAGATTCCGAAGTCTCCGATCAAAGGGGAATATCTGAACCAGCATTCCGAGGCCAGAAATGATGCTAACGGGTTCGAAGGCGAGCCATTCCTTAGGAATGCCTCGGCGGGGATCTGTAGCCTGCATCTCGTGCCACCGCCGCTCCGCCTTGCGTTTGTCGGCATACAGCAGGCCGGTGACCGACTGGTCCCACCGGCGACCTGTCGATGGATCAGCAATGCGGAGCGTGTATTGCAGCACGCAACGAGACTTCGACTGGCGGCACCGGAAACGGAACGGTCTACATTCTTGGATTTCGTAGCGCTTCTCTGCGACCGGCTTCAGCTCGGTCCGGAAAATATCGAGCATTAGCCGTGGGTTCGATGCAATCGGAAGCTGTGGAAAGTCGGGGTCGAACGGGAAGCCCTCCGTCCCATCCTCCGCGAGCTGCCCGCCGTGCACAGGATTTGCGTTGCTCGCCGCTTCCACGGGCGGACCGCAGGTCGCTGGCTGAAACCATGGTCCCGGTCGCTCGTGCACGGCTATCCCATCCTCATCAACTGGACCGCCTCGGCCTGGCGCTGCCGAACCGCCTCGGGATGTTGGTCTCGGCTCTTGCTAAAAAGCAATCCATGAATCTTCCGTAACAGGGTTGCACGCTCGTACCATGCGACCCGGGAATCCAGCCTCGAATCGGCCGGTGACCAGCGTGAATAGGATTCGAGGACCGTCGCGCGCGCGGAAGCGAAGTCCCGCAGGATTTCCGGCCTTTTGATTGTCGTCCGGAACAGCTGGGCGAACAGATTGCCGAGGTCCGCCGCCGGATCGCCCAACGCGCACTTGTCGAAATCCAAGACGACGACGTGACCCTTTCTCCAGAGGAGGTTTGCTGGGCCGAAGTCGCCGTGGACGAAGGCCGGCGCCGAAGGGAGAAACGGCATATCCCGCTCAAGGGCCGCAAAGGCGCTCCCGAGAGACTCGGCTTCGCTGGGGAACCTGTCGCAAAGATCTCGAACCCTGGGCCGAAGGTCTTCGAGGACGGCGTCCGGAGACAGAATCCGGGTCGGGGCGATGGGGAGCGAGTGCAAGGTGGCCAAGGCTCGCCCGATCGCCGCGAGGATCGCTTCGGTGTCCTGCGCCATCGCGGTCGTCATGGACTCGCCGGATTCATACGTCAACAATAGGAGGCGACGGGGGGCGTGATAGGCGAGGACGCTCGGAAATGCCAGACCCGATTGAGCGTGGCCGTCGAACGAGGCCAGCTCGCGAAGGACGCTTGCGACGCGGCGGGCGTCTTCGTCCCGATCATAGAATTTCCCCAGCCAGTGGTATCGACGGACGTTGGGAGCAGCGGCCAACCGGGCTTCGAGATCATACCGAACCACGAGTCGCTTCCCGAACTGGGTGAAGTGGTCGTCCGCGGTCCACGTCTCGAGCCGGGTGTCGATCCCCTCCAATTCGCGCAGCGCCCCGGTCAGGATGGCCTGGGTTTCCTCCGGCTGGGGGAGGTCCGGCAGACTCATGCGCGCCGCTCCATCGCCGATCGCCCCGCGGATGTCCATTCGGTCGCTCATTCAATTGTCCTCCAGCCAGCGAGCGAGATACCGGGCCAGATTAGAGGCTCCGTCAAAGGATGGGATGATCTTTCGAATGAGCTCGGCGTGGTCCCGTGGATTCTTGGATAACGCCCACTCGATGGCCTGTGCGAGCCCTTCGCCGCCGTTCAGATCTCGGGGGTGAACCCATCGGGCGAGGCCATACGCCGCGAGGGTCTCGGCCCGGATCTGCTGTTCAATCTTGTGTGTCGACCGCGGCACGATCACCAGTGGGCGCCCGACGGAGAGCGCTTCGCACACGCTGTTGTATCCACCCATGCTCACGACGGCATCGGCCGCCGCCATGAGTTGGAAGTTGTCCGCCCGGGAGAAGACGCGGCAGGTCGACGTGGCCCGCTCGCGAAGCTTCTCCTGCTGGTCGATTGGCATGAGCGGTCCCGTGACGAGGATTGCGTTGAGATCCGGATGCTGTGTATGTAACCTCTGAACGGCCGCATGCGCGGCCTCCAACACCGGATACCCGTCGCTCCCTCCGCCGACCGTCGCCACGACGAGGGGTCCCTTCGGCGGCACGCGGTACTGCTCGCGGATCGAGTCCGCATCGATGCGGCCGGCCTCCCGGACGATGTACCCGCAATAGTGCAATTTGGAACGCACGGACGGTGGGATCGCATACGCTTCCGCGACGTCGTACAGATGGCGCGAGCCATAGACCGCGATGCCGTCGTACAGATTCTCAAGGGCCTCGTACACACCCAAGTCCTGCCACTGGGCCCGAATCCGGGCGACATCGTCCATGATGTCCCGCAGACCGAAAACGAACTTCGTCGTGGGGGACTGCTCCTTCAACGCGAACAGACCCTCCCGGAACTCGCCTTTCCGACCAAGCGGTTCATGATCAACCAGTACGAGGTCGGGAGCCAGGGCGAGGGAGGCCTCACGGAGAATTCGGGATCGGACGTGAATCCGGAAGCGTTCGATCGCCGCCTCGTGCTCCGCCTCGGTCTCGACGACCGTCGGTGGGCTCAGCCGCCTCGGCAACTTGAGGTAGTCGCACCGATCCGGCAACGGGAACTCCCCGATGACCGGGGACTCCGTCGTAATGTAGACGACCAAATCAGGATTGACCGCGAGAAGATGCCGGGCAATCGTTGTCGTCCGAGCAATGTGCCCCATCCCCTTGCCGTCTTGAGCGTACATGAGGAGGGTGCGGACCTCTTTGCACCGCCGTTTCATCGGAGTCATCGTGGCTTCGTTCCTCCAATTCCTCGAGCCTTGTCCGGGTCCGGTTGCGTGGTCGCGGCGGGCCCGACTGGGTGGACGAGACTCGGAGTCCTCGACCGAATTGTAAAGGCTGAACGAATCCGTGCGAAGGGGCGGGGCGTTTCGGGGAATACGAACGCCGGTGCGGCGCCTGCGGGGGCGGCGCGTCGAGCCGCCTCGGCGACGAGCGCGTGGGCTTCGGGAGGGACGAACCGCTTCAGTCCGGTCTTGAGTCCGCTGGCGGCTAGGTGGAGCAGGCCCGCGGCTCGGTACCAGTCCAGAGCCAGCGGATCGACGAGGCCTCGCGTCCTCGACACGAACGTCTCCTCGGCGCGTGCCGCGGCGCCCGCGGCGTCCGAGTGTCGCAAGGCGAGACGCGAGATCGTGGCCAGGAACATCCCGGCGTCGACTTCGACTGGCCCTTGGCCGAACTGCTGCCAGTCGATCACGCCGGGGCCGTCGCCGAGGTCGAGGATGTGGCGGGCGTACAGGGTACCGTGGACGAGACCTACGGATCGTTCACGGGGCTGACTTCGAACGAGACTCTTCGCGGCGACCTTCGCCGCGGCACCGAGATCCCGATCGGACGCTCCGAGCGCGGCGACCGACACACCGACCTGATAGAGCAGCCGGCCGGTGCCACATGGCGGTCCGCGCTTCACGCGCCGGCGGGATGCATGCCACAGCCAGGAGGCAGCGAGCCGACCGGCTCGTTCGCCGTCTCCCCGTCGGACCAGCTGACTCAGCGACGGCCCGTCCAGCCACTCCATGACGAGGACGCGGAGTGTCGGGTGCACCGCCAAGAGCCTGGGCACGCGGGCGCTCGATACCCCCGCGAGCCCCACGCGAGCCAGATGCCGGTACAACTCGGCCTCGGGCGTCGGATCTTCCGCGTACGCCTTGAGCGCGAGCCGTCGTTCCCCCGTACGGACTTCGAACGTCGCGCGGGATCCGGGCACATGGTTACAAAGCCGGATCTCCACCGGCCCGTCTCCGAGCTCACGTTCCGGGATCACCTGGCCGAGGCGGTCCCGAATCGCCGCGAGCGCGGGAAGGCGAGGGTCGTCCGGGAGTTCCGCAGTCGATGGCATGGTTACTCGAACCCGTGGGATAGGATGTGCTCCCCCGCTTCGACGACCTCTCGAACCTGCATCCTCCAGCCCGGTTCGTGGTGTCTGAAAATTCCACATGCAACCTCAAGCAGAGCCCCGGCGCAATGCAGAGGAAACCGATCGCGCCAACTCCCCGGGACGTGGTGGAAGTACTCGTCAACGAACGCCGTAGTTGCCTCGCGGGCCGCCCCTCTTGGGGCCGAACCGAGGCCGACCTTGCCGGTCAGGTACGCAAACAAGTGAGCAGGGTCTCGGACGGGATCGCCGAGCACGGCCGAGTCGAGATCGATGAAGACGACGTCGTCGTCGGACAGGAAGATATGGTCCGGCTTCAAGTCCCCGTGGATCGGTCCGGCTGGCACATCCTGCAGGCCGCTCTCGACCGCGACCGTGATCGCCTGAGCCATTCCCTTCACGGGGGGACACGCCCACTGAACCAACGTCGACGACGACCTCACGTCTTTCAGTTGATCCTCGCGCGACTCGATCCTTGTGAACGGCAGGTCGTCCTGGCTGAAAGCCGCCACAGCTCGGGCGACTCGACGGAGCGCATTGGCCGGATCCATACCCGAAATCAATAGCTGGCTCAGCGAAAGGCCCGGAGCTTCCTCCAGGGCGAGGGTACCCAACTCGGGCAGATAGGTCAGCGGCTTGATCACCGAGTACGGCCTCGGTCCGTTCTCCATCCACTCCCTGAGGGATTGGAGAAGTCGGTACGCTTCGGCACCGTGGTCCTTCCGATACAGTTTCAAGAAACAGCGGAGCGTCTCGCGCCTCCCGGACTGCGAATCCTGGACACGGATCCGATGTTCGAGCGCCGCCCCCAACTCGGTCCGGTATCGCGACGGCTCGATCGTGCGTTCCTCGACGGCCCAAACGCCCGGGCCCAAACGTGCCAAGAGGAGCGGCTCGAGCTGCTGCGACGCCCCGCCTGCCATCACGGCACTCAGATGCGGAAGGCGACGGTCGTATGGGAAGACTTCCACGAGCATCCGGAGTTCGGGAATGAGCCCGATCGGCTCGAACGTGCGCCAGTCCTCCGGCGCTTCGTGCCACGGTCGCTCGAAGCGCAGTTCCCTCCATCGCTGGTCGGCCTTGGCGCGATCCGAGTAGAGCAGGCCGGTGACCCAGTGGTTCCACCGGCGACCGGATTCGGGATCTGCGACGCGCAGCGTATATTGCAGCACGTAGCGGGAGGTGGCCTGACGGCAACGGAACCGGAACGGCATGCATGCTTCGATGTGCAACTGTCTGCCCGCAACCGGTCTCAGATGTTTCCGGAAGAGGTGGAGCATAGCCTCGGGGTTCGTTGCAACCGCGAGCTCCGGGAAGTCAGGGTCGCTCGGAAACTCCTCCGGCCCAGGCCCGGTATGCCGCTCACCTTCGACGAAGGTTGGAGGAGCTGCATCATCGATCTCAGGGCCGAAGGCCGCGAGAGCGGAAGCGGGGGTCCGGTGTTCGTCCCTCACGACTATTCCCTCCTGATCAGCTGGACGGCTTCCGCTTCCCGCCTCTGCATCGACTCGGCATCGCTCGGTCGGGACCTGCTGAAGGCCAACCGGTGGACCTTTCGCAACAGCGTGGCCCGCTCATACCAAGCGACCCGCGGATCCAGGGTGGAATCGGCCCGAGACCGACGTCGGTACGTTTCGAGGACCGTCGCCCTCGCGGAGGGGAAGTCGCGCAGTTTCTCCGGTTTTCGAATCGTCATCCGAAACAGCTGGGCAAAGAGGTTGCCCAGATCTGCCGCGGGATCCCCGCGAGCACACCTATCGAAATCGAGGACCACGATGCGCCCATCTCTCCAGAGCAGGTTGGCCGGACCGAAGTCGCCGTGCACGAGCGAGGGGGACCTTGGGGGAGGCGGTGCGTCGCGTTCAAGCGACGCGAACGCCTTTTGCAGCGAATCGGCTTCGGTGGGGAAGCGTCCACAGAGATCTCGGATGCGAGGCCGAATGTCGTCGACCAAATCGGCGGGTGAGATCGTGCGCGCGGGGGCAATGGGGAGGGCGTGGAGCGTTGCCAATGCGCGACCCATTGCGACCAAGATCGGCTCGGTGTCTCGCGCGATCGCCGAACTTACGGATTCTCCGGGTTCGTACGTCAGCAGGAGGAACTGCCGCGGCGCGTCGTAGGCAAGGACGCTCGGGACTTCGAGGCCGATGCGATCGCGACCGTCGGGCGCCGCGATCGCCGTGAGGAGGGTGGCGACCCGGCGGGCGTCGTCGTCGTGTTCGTAGAACTTCCCCAACCACCGGTATCGGCGGACGTGAGGCACTCCGGCGACTCGAGCTTCCAGATCGTACCGGACGACGCGCCGGTTCCCATACTCGGTGAAGTGATCGTCGGCCACCCATCCCTCGAGGTGCGCGTCGACCCCTTCCAGGCGTCGAAGCGCTCCGGTCAGCACGGCCTCGGTTGCTTCGCGTCCAAGGGAGCCCACGGACGGGTTCATGCGCGTTGCCCCACCAGCCATGGTCCCTCGACGCTCCGTTGGTCGTCCGTGTGATTGCCCTCGAGGACCTGAGCGATGTAGTCCGCGAGCCGCGCGGCCCCGTCGAAGGCTGGAGTGATCGTGCAGACGAGCCGCGCGATGGTCAGGGTCCGCGTAATGTGCCCCATGCCTCTGCTCTCCTGGGCGTACATCAGGAACGTGCGAATCCGGTCGCCCTCGGCCTCGCTCATGCGGGCAACGGCTCCTCGCTGACGGCCGATCTCAGCAGGTCCGCCGCCAAGGTCGGGATGCGGGTCAGTCCCCCGAGATCCACCCGGCCACGGGTATGGGGGGACGGACCGAGGTCGCGCGCGAGCCACTCGGTCAACGCGCCGTCGTTGAGATCCCTGGGGTGGAGCACATCCACGAGCCCCAGATCCCGCATGCGCTGCGCCCGAATCCACTGTTCCGGCTCCGGGTCCACCCGCGGTACAATGAGGGCGTGCTTCTCGAACGAGAGCGCTTCGCAGACCGTGTTGTAGCCGCCCATAGAAATGATCCGGTCGGCACGCTGCACGAGCGGTGTCGAGTCAGGCACAAAGTCGAGGACCTGGAATCGCGGGCGTCGCTCGGCCCGGCGGCGGACGCGCCGCCGCTCCTCCCATGGCATCAAAGGACCGGTCACGAGGACCCCCGTGGTATGCGTTGGCAAATCGGCTTGGAGGAATGCCTCGGCCAAGGCCCTGCCGTCGTGCCCTCCGCCGACGACGCAAAGGGCGAGCTTCCCCGGCGGGACACTCTGCAGGACCGGACCGGCCTCCGCCTTCGCGAATTCGAGGCGTGCGCGCTGGTCCAGATACCCGGTGTAGCGCACTTTCGTGCCCACGGCATCGACGAGACCATACTCGCGGACGGGGTCGAAGACCGCAGGATCTCCATAGATCCAGACGGCGTCGTAGTACTGTCGAATCGCGTTCAGG
>VBLR01000006.1 GCA_005878665.1 Methanobacteriota archaeon
AGCGCGGTCGGGAACAACGTCCTCTGCAACGACTATGGCGCGGTCGTCCACCCCGGCTACGACGACGAAGCGGTGTCGTTCATCGGGGAGGTCCTCGGCGTCGGCGTCGTCCGCGGGACCGTCGCCGGGATCAAGACGGTCGGCAGCGTCGCGGTCGCGACGAACAAGGGGGTCCTCTGCCATCCGCACGCGCGGCCGGGGGAGATGGAGGTCCTGAAGTCCGCGTTGCAGGTGCCGGTCGTGATCACGACCGCGAACTATGGCGCCGCGCAGGTCGGGGCGTGCATGGTCGCGAATTCTCACGGTGCCGTCGTGGGCTCACGGACGACACCCATCGAGCTCGGGAGAATCGAAGAAGGCCTCGGGCTGTTTTAGCTGTGTCGTTTACAAACCATCCGACAAGTTTGATATATCTTGGGATAGCTAGGTATTCCGATGAAGACGCTGGTCCTCTGCGTCGATCGAGATAACGACATCGGCGTCAAGACTGGGCTCCAGGCCCCACTCGTCGGCCGCGACCAGAATCTAGCAGCGGCGACGAAGCTCGGCCTCGCGGATCCGGAGGACTCCGACGTCAACGCGCTCCTGAGCGCGGTCTCGATTTACGATGGCCTCCAGAAAGACAACGCGGACGCCGAGGTCGCGACGATCTGTGGGGATGTCCGCGTCGGGCCGGTCTCGGATCTCGTGCTGACGAAGCAACTCGACCAGGTCCTCGAGCAGCTCCGGCCCGACCGCGTGTTCCTCGTGTCCGACGGAGCCGAAGACGAGGCGTTCTCGCCGATCATCGGCTCTCGGATCCGGGTCGACCACGTGCGCCGCGTGTACGTGCGGCAGACGCCGACCGCGGAATCCCTGTACTACACGATCGGCCGGCAACTGAAGAACCCGCGCGTGCGTCGCAAGATTGTGGCCCCTCTCGGATACGTGCTCCTGCTGTTCGGCGCGATCTACGTGGCGTTGCCCAATGCGGCTTCCGGCCTCGCCCTGATCTTGGCGGGCCTCTACTTTATCATGATCTCGTTGCCGTTCCAGAGCATCGGCGATGTGCTGAAGAAAGGCTCCGAGATCTATGAGCGAGTCCGAGACTCCGTCGCGACGGGGAATCTGGCAATCTTCTTCAACGTGTCCGCGCTCATCTTGATCCTCGTCGGGATCTTCTTCGGAGCGGACACCGCCGGCCGTAACGGCGGGACATCCTACGTCTCGCAGTTCCTCTGGTTCGTCATCGGCTCGGTCTGGTGGATCGTCATCGGGACATTGCTCTTCGAAGGCGGCAAGGTCATCAGCGCGTACCTCCGTCACGGCCGGGCTCCGCGGCATGCCGTGGCCGTCGGGGTGACGTTCGTCGCCCTCGGCCTCCTGGTCCTCGGGATGACGCAGATCCTTCAGACGATCCTCGGGGAATACAACCCCGCCGCTTCCTTGCCCCTGATCTACCTGAGCATGGGGCTCGCGCTGTTCCTCGTCGCGGTCACCGGCCTCTCCTACCGAACGCGCGAGCAGGGCCCTCAGTCCCCGGACGAGAGCTAGGGGCGCCGGGGTTTCGGATGGAATTCGAGACCTGGGAGCCGTTCTACGAAGAGATTCGGAAAGACTTCGGCTTCCCCCGGGAAAAGGATGAGGCGGTTGCCATCGAGCTCGACAAGCTCTTGGGCGGCAATCGGGTCCCCGACTCGAGCCTTCGGAAGATCATCCGGGGGAAGGAAGTCACGGTGGCCGGAAACGGTCCGAACGTCGCGGAGGAGATCGGCGAGGCCCGCGGGGTCCTCCTCACGGCGGACGAGGCGACGTCGGTCGCCCTCGAGAAAGGGCTTCTTCCGGCCATCCTCGTGACCGATCTTGACGGAACTGTGACGGATCAGGTGAAGGCGAATGCCGAAGGCGCGATCGCGGTCATCCACGGCCACGGCGACAACGGACCTGCGGTGCGGCAATGGGCACCGCGGTTCTCCGGGGCAACGGTGGCGACGACGCAATCCCGGCCCCTCGGAGGCCTGCGGAACTTCGGCGGCTTTACGGATGGAGATCGGGCGGTGTTCCTCGCAGACCATTTCGGCGCCGCGCGCATCCGTTTGGTCGGCTTCGACTTCGAACATCCGAATGCGAAGGACCTCGACCGCCGCACGAAACAGCGGAAGCTCGACTGGGCGTACATCCTCCTCGGGAGCCTCCATCGGGACGAGCTCGAACTATGAGGGTGGCTTCGGGGACTTCAACGTCCGCCAACTGAGGATCGGTTCGCGGGCCGCCTGCACTTCGTCGACGCGCGCGACCGCGGTGTTGTGAGGGGCGGAGTGCAACGTGTCGGGATCCTCCTTCACGATTTTCTTGAGCGCCTCCACGAACCCGTCGAGCGTTTCCTTCGTCTCCGTCTCTGTGGGCTCGACCATGAGCGCCTCCTCCACGAGATGCGGGAAGTACACGGTCGGCGGATGGTAGCCGAAGTCCATGAGGCGCTTCGCCAGGTCCACCGTGCGGACGCCTCGCTCCGCGGCGAGCTTCGCGGCACTGGCGACGAACTCATGCTTCCGGAGCCCGCCGAAGGGCACGTCGAGGACGCCGGCCAGCCGGTGACGGATGTAATTCGCGTTCAGCACGGCACGGTCGGAGACTTCTTTGAGCCCGTCTCCGCCCATCCGGAGGATGTAGGCGTAGGCCCGCACCAGGAGCGCGAAGTTCCCGTACCACGCGCGCACTTTCCCGATCGACTTCGGGCGGTCGTAGTCCAGGTGGTAGCCGCGGCCGTTCAGCCCGATCACCGGCACCGGGAGGAACGGCTCGAGCGGTTTCTTGACGCCGACGGGCCCGGCCCCCGGACCTCCGCCGCCGTGGGGCGTCGTGAAGGTCTTGTGCAGGTTGAAGTGGACGATGTCGAAATTCATTTTGCCCGGAGACGTGCGGCCCAGGATGGCGTTGAAGTTCGCGCCGTCGTAGTACAGGAGGCCACCCGCGTCGTGCACGATCTGCGCAATGTCTAGGACATGCTCTTCGAAGATCCCGAGGGTGTTCGGATTCGTCAGCATGAGGGCGAGTGTCTTCGGACCGGCGGCGGCCTCGAGCGCCTTCAGATCGACGCGTCCGTCCTTCGATGGAATCTCGATCAGATCGAACCCAAGCATTCCGGCCGACGCGGGGTTTGTGCCGTGTGCGGTGTCGGGGATGATGACCTGATGTCGTTCCTCCCCCCGCTCCCGGTGGTACGCTTGCGCGAGGAGCAGGCCCGTGTATTCGCCTTGCGCGCCCGCCGCGGGCTGCAATGTGACCGCGTCCATCCCCGCGATGCGCGCCAAGAGGTCCTGCAACTCGTAGAGGACGCGGAGCGCTCCTTGGACGGTCGACTCGTCTTGGTCCGGATGGATCCGCGTCACGGTGGGGAGGGCCGCGAGTTCCTCCGTGAATTTCGGGTTGAATTTCATCGTGCACGATCCGAGCGGATAGAAACCGGTGTCGATTCCAAAGTTCATCTGCGATAGCCGCGTGAAGTGCCGGACCACGTCGTGCTCCGAAAGGTTCGGGATGCTTCGCAGGGACGAGGTCCGTAAGATCGACCACGGTGTCCGGGGCGGACCGCTTCTCGAGGAGGAGCGGCTCGTCCCAGTACGCCTGACGGAAATTCAACGGAACGCCTCCAGAGCCGCAAGGAGGCGTCCGACGGCTTCCGGTGTATGCCGACCCGTTGTGGCGAAGAGTGCCGCATCACTCAACTCGGGAAGTTGACGCGTGAGGGGTAGGCCGCCGTGGATGCCCTTCTCCAGGAGCGCCCGATGGACCGCCGCATATCCCTTCTTGCGCCGGACCACGAATTCGTTGAAATGGGCTCCGGGAAAGAGCGGCGCCTCGAATCCAGCGATTTTGTCGATCGCTGCCGCGAGTTCCTTCGCCCTCCGAATGTTCTCCGCGGCGACTCGACGAAGGCCATTCGAACCGAGGACGGCCATGTATGCCGCGGCCGCGACCGCGAGGAGGGACTCGTTCGTGCAGATGTTCGACATCGCCTTCTCCCGGCGGATGTGTTGCTCCCGCGTCTGGAGCGTCATGCAGAACGCGCGATGGCCTTTCGCGTCTCGCGTCAAGCCGATGACGCGTCCCGGCATCTTGCGGATGTGTTGTTGCCGACACGCGAAGATTCCAAGGAGCGGACCTCCAAAATTCATTTGCGTGCCGAGCGGCTGTCCCTCGCCGACGACGATGTCCGCTCCGAAGTCTCCCGGCGGGCGCACGACCGCCTGTGCGATTGGATTCACCCCGACGACGAGCACCCCGGTCGTCATATCGCGAATTTCCTCGAGCTGTTCTTCGAATCGGCCGAAGAAGTTCGGATTCTCGACGTAGACACCGCATACGTCCGGAGACATTGCGGTCTTCAGCTTCGCGAGATCGAGCATCCCGCTTTCCCGGTCGTAGTCCACCTCGCGCACCTCGAGGCCCGCGCCTAGGATGTAATTCGCGAGGACCGCGCGACGATTGTGTCGCAACCCGCGCGGGACCAAGAAGATCCGACCGCCATGGATTCGGTGAGCCATCCGGGCCGCTTCGCCGAGGGCCGTCGAGCCATCGTACATCGACGTGTTCGCGGCGTCCATTCCGGTGAGCTCGCAGATGAGGCTCTGATACTCCCAGAGCGCCTGGAGCAGGCCCTGGCTGATTTCCGGTTGGTACGGGGTGTATGACGTGTAGAACTCGGAGCGGGAAACGACGGCCCGTACGCTCGCGGGCACGAAGTGATCGTACAAGCCTCCCCCGAGGAACGTGGGCATGTCGACGACCGTGCGGTTCGCACGGAGCATCGAAGTCACCCGCGCGACGACCTGGTCCTCCGGCAATCCGTCCGGGATGTCGAGCTTCGGAATCCGCACGGCCGAGGGGATGTCCGCGAAGAGGTCGTCGACGCTCCGGAGGCCCATCTCCCGGAGCATCTCGTCCTCGTCCGAGGGCATGCGGTTGCCGTTGAAAGGTAGGCGACACTTAAGGGTTTTGACTGCTCCTCGCAGGAGGTGTTCGACGGAGTGTATATGGCGCGCGCTATTGATTCCGCGTCTCGAGGATACGCTTGCTTCCGCGATTCGCCGCCTCCCTGCTGCTCCTGCTCGCCGGCCTTTGGTGGGGCCTTACCGTCGTCGCGTGGATGGCGTGGGAGAGACGGTTCGTTTCCGCGGGTCTCCGGGAGAGGCGAGCGCATGCGCCGAAGGAGAGACGACATTGGACCTCCACGATCGTCGATGTGATTCAGTTCGGACTCCCGACCGTCCTCGCGGTCGGCCTGGCGATCGACGGGATCGCCTCGGGTATCATCTCTTATGGCCAACCTTGGTCGTTCTCCCTTCCGTTCGCGGTGGCTTTCCAAGTTCTCGGCGCCGTCCTTCTGTTTATCGGATTGCCATTGTTCACCGCGGGGGCGTTTCTGACCGGGAAGTACGTCTACAGCAAGCTCCCCGAAGAACGGCCCCTCCTCGACCGCGGACCGTATCGCTACATTCGGCATCCGATCTACTTGTCTTTCCTCCTCACCTCGGTGGGCTTCGT
>VBLR01000007.1 GCA_005878665.1 Methanobacteriota archaeon
CCTGAACCGATGGATGGCCGTCGGGATCGTCCTCGGCTTCGCGGGCGTCGTGTCAATCGCCCTCGCCGATTACGGCTTCGCGGGGAGCCTCCTGTACGCGGACATCTTGGCCTTCAGCGGCGGGGTGATGGCGGGATTCTATTTCCTCCTCGGCCGACGGGTGCGGCAGCGAGTCGCCCTCCTGGATTACGCGTTCGTCGTCTACGCAAGCGCGACGGCGGCCCTCTTCGTGTACGCCATCGGGCTCGGATCGAGCCTCGCGCCGGTGGGGAACCTCCCGCGGGAACTGCTCCTCTTTGCCGCCTTGGCCATCATCCCGCAGATCGGCGGCCACACCCTGTACAATTGGGCCTTGCGCTGGGTGACGGCACCCGTGGTGAGCCTCAGCCTCGTGGGAGAGCCGGTTGGATCGAGCCTCCTCGCTTGGGTCCTCCTCTCCCAGGTGCCGACGGTGGGTGTCGCGATCGGCGCGGGCCTCGCCCTCGTGGGCATCTACCTGACCGCCTTTGGACAGAGCGCTCACGCGCCGGAAATCCTGACGACGCGGGACGTCGAGTGAACCCCACGGGGAACGCCGTCATACCTCTACTTAGCGGTACGAACCCGGAAGATCGGGGCCCGCGGCGCGGCCGTCCGAGCTAGAGATCGTCCGGGCCACGGCCCTTCCGTTCGAACTGCTTCGCGTAAAGGTCCTTGAGGCGCTCGTACGTGTCGACATCCTTCGGCCCCTTGTCATCTCGAATCCGGACGATCCGGGCAAACCGAAGGGCGAATCCGCTCGGGTAGTGTGGGCTGCGCTGGATCTCGTTGTACGCGACCTCGACGACGGTCTCCGGACGGACATGGAATCCCCATCGCTCCTCGGATGTCGCGAGGCCTCGCAGCCGCTCCGTCATCGTCTTGAATTCCTCATCCGTGAGGCCCTTGAACGTCTTGCCGATCATCTGGAATGCGCCGCTCTGGTCGTCCCGCACCGCGAGCCAATAGTTCGACAGCCAACCTTCCCGACGGCCGCTTCCCCACTCCGCCGCGGTAATCGCGAGGTCCAACCGGTCTGCGGGTTTGATCTTGAACCACTTCTTCCCTCGTTTTCCGACGGAGTACGTGGACTCCAGCTGCTTCGCCATGAGGCCTTCGTGACCGGCGACGAGCGCCTCCTGAAGGAACGCCTCGATCTCCTCCTTGCGCTGCGCGATGCGGCGGGCGGTCAGGAGGTTCGGCGGCACGAGCCGCTCGAGGATCTCCCAGCGCACGCGGTATGGCTCGTCGATCAGCGTTCGTCCGTCGAGGTGGAGGACATCGAAGAGGTAGAGTTTCAGCGGGATCTCTTCCCGGGCCGATTCGATGCCGTGCACGCGCCGGAAGCGGCGCATGAGATCCTGAAACGGAAGCGGCTTGCCCTCGCGGTCGACGGCGACGACCTCGCCCTCGAGCAGGAAATCGGACGCGGGCAATCCCTTCGCAATCGCGACGATATCGGGAAGGCTGGACGTGACATCGCTCAGCCGCCGACTGAAGATTTTCACCGTCTCGCCCTTGCGGTGAATCTGGATCCGGGCGCCATCGAGCTTGTACTCGATCGCGGTCATGCCACCGTGCACCGCGAGCACCTCGTCGAGGTCTTCCGCCATCTCCGCGAGCATCGGTTTCATCGGAGCGAGGAGACGCAAGCCCCGGACCCGCAGGCCCTCCGCGCCTTCGAAGAGCGCGATCGCTGCAATCATCCCGAGGTCCCCCAGGAACATGTGGGCGGTCCGCACGGTGTCCAGGTCCACGCCCGATGCGTCCGCAATTCCCTCGAGCATCACACCTTCGTTCACGCCAATCCGCATCTCGCCGAACACGTTCTTCAAGAGCACGTCCCGTTCGCCTTCTGACGCGCGTCCGAGGAGGGACTCCAGGAGCCGTCGACGCACCCTCGTCGAGTCGGCCCCATGGGCTTCCGCAATCTGCGCAAACGTCTGCGAGACTTCCAGGATGCTCAGGGTTCGCGGGACGAGGGTGGCTTGCTTCGTCCCTCCAAGCGCTCTCTTGAGCGTCGCCCATCCGACGTTCAGGGCACGCGCATCCGATTCGGCAAAGATGCGGCCGACGATCAGGTGGACCGCCGGCGCGACCTCGTCCCTCCGGAGGGACCGCAAGAATGCCGCCAGGAGGGCGCGCTTCTCGAGGCGCTTCGTCGTGGCCTCGAGCTGCTGCGTCAGCTCCGCGAGTCGGGCGAAGGACGTATCGTCCGCGGTCGTCGGCGTCACGGCGAATCCGGACCATCCGACGCGGCGGGTTTCAATGTTTCGCCGCCGGACTCCGCCTCCGTCGGACCGCGGAGAATATAGAACGCGATGAGGGAGCCGATCATCAGGGCGCCGCCGAGGACTTGAACGGGGCTCAGGGTCTCCGTCGGGAAGACGTAGAGGGCAACGAGGATCCCCCACAGGGCGGACGACGGAAGGAGGGCGCCCGTGCGCATCGCCCCAATCGTGCGAAACGCGTAGAAGAAAAGAACCGAGAAGACTCCCACTGCGCTGAGGGAGAGCAGGACCAGCGCCGGGAGGACATCCAGAGGGACCGCGAGCGAGGTGCCAGTGAAGGCGACGATCCCGGCGAACACCGCGGCGCCGATCAGGAGCTGGACCTCCAAGAGGGTCACGATCGGGATTCTACGAAGGAGGACGGTACTCATCGTGTTGCTCGAACCCCAGCACGCCGCCGCGGTGACCAGCATGACGTTGCCGACCAGGAACTCGAGGAACCGCACGTCCCCGAATCGGAGTTGCGTGGTCACGAGAAATGCTCCAACGGCGATGCCCCCTAGGGCGAGGTACTCACGCCGCGTCGCCCGTTCCCGGAGGAACGCGTAGGCAAAGAGCATCGTGAAGAGAGACTCGCTGTTCGACAATAGCACGGAGTTCGACGCGGTCGTCCGCTCGAGGCCGTAGAAATAGATCAACGGTCCGATGACCGCTCCCACGACGCCGGATAGAGCGATGAGCTTCCAGTCGGCGCGATGAATCCGAACACGCCGTACGAACGGCAGGAGCGCGGCTCCGGGAATCACCTGGATCAGAAATGCGATCGCAACGGGAGAGACTGCGTTCAGAACCAGTTTCGACAGCGTGGGCCAGATCCCAAAGAGGACGGCCGCAACGATGATGGCGACGTAACCACGCGTCCTCTCCGGAAGGACCAAGAACCACCGCACCGAAAACGGTGCGACCGATTTAGAGATTCCTCCGGACGGAAGGCTTAAGGCCGCACCTGCCGTTTTGTTTTCCCCGGGCCTCAGGGGGTGCGAGGAACACCGTGGTCGATGCGCACCGCGTGATTCGGGACGACGGCTCGACGGACCCCCGTCTCGACCCGAAATTCTCGGAGGACGAGGCCGTCGCGATGTATCGCTGGATGAGCCTCCAACGGATCCTCGACAACCGCATGCTCGGCCTGCAGCGGCAAGGGCGAATCGGATTCTATGGTCCGTCCCTCGGCCAAGAGGCCGCGATCGTCGGCGCGGCGATGGCGATGGGGCGAGAGGACTGGATCGTCCCGCAGTACCGCGAGCCCGGAGCGGCCCTCGTCCGCGGGATGCCGCTGAAGGAACTCCTCTGCCAACTGATGGGGAACGCGGAAGACCCCGTGAAAGGGCACCAGATGCCGTGCCACTACGTCTACCGCAAGGGGAACTATCTTTCCATCTCGTCGCCGGTCGGCACGCAGCTGCCACATGCGGTCGGAATCGGATGGGCGATGAAGCTGCGCGGCGAGAAGAAGGCGGTCCTCGTCTTCTTCGGTGACGGCGCGACGAGCACCGGGGACTTCCATGCAGCGATGAACTTTGCCGGCGTGTTCCATACGCCAACGGTCTTCCTGTGCAACAACAACCAATGGGCGATTTCCGTTCCCGTGTCGAAGCAGACGGCGTCGGTGACGCTCGCGGAAAAAGCGAACGCATACGGATTCGACGGCGTCCGCGTGGATGGGATGGACGCCCTTGCCGTATACCGCGCGACGCGAGATGCGGCGCGAAGTGCCCGGGAGGGACTCGGGCCGACGCTGGTCGAGGCGGTCACGTACCGCATCGGGCCCCATTCCTCAAGTGACGATCCCTCGCGGTACCGCGATGAGGCGGAGGTTACCGCGTGGCAGGCCCGCGACCCGCTCCCGCGGTTCCGCAAATACCTCGAGCACGCCCGCTGGTGGGACGACGAGCGAGAGGAGCGGCTCGAACAGGAGATCGGCGACGAAATCACCCGCGCAATCCAGGAGGCAGAACGAATCCCGCCGCCGGCCATCGAGACGATCTTCTCCGACGTCTATGCGGAAATGCCGCCCCACCTCAGGCAAGAGATGGACGCCTTCCTGGCGCTACCTCGGCGGTGATTCGATGGCGAAGAAAGGGTCCGCCGCTCCCGCACCGCCTCCGTCGTCGTCCTCTGGGGTGCAACGGGCCCATGAGCTCTTCAAGCAGGGTCGCGCGAAGGAGGCCCTTGCGCTCCTTCGTCCGCTCTTGCAGCGCAAAGGCGACGTCAACGGAGACGTGTGTGCGCTCGCCGCCGCGTGCCTCGGTGCCGAAGGCGACTACCTGCAGGCTGCGCGCATCGACCGGCTGCTGTGCGACGCGCAGCCGGATAACCCGCAGGCGTGGCACAGCCTCGGGTACGACCTGTTCCACGCGGGCGACCTGGAAGGCGCGGCCGAGGCATTCTCCCGGGCGCTGAAGCTCGAACCGACGCGCGCGAGTGCGCATTTCAATCTCGCTCGGATCGCGGCCCGGCTCGGCGACAAGTCCAAGGTCATCGAGCACTTCGCCCGGGCCGTGGAACTTCAGCCGGACTACAAG
>VBLR01000031.1 GCA_005878665.1 Methanobacteriota archaeon
CTCAAGACGAGGCATCTTATGGCCGTCGTAGTCGACGACGTTGATAGAGCGGGGGTGTACGCACGAAGTCCGCAAGGGCGACGTGTTCAGCCCGCCGCCACTAACCGCCATAGCCACACTAGCACCCGTCGGTGGTGCGTTGGCGGCTTAGCCGTCAAACAGGATGCGTATGATCGGTCCCGTGATTTTCCCGCGCAATCGAGTCCGGTAGCGGAGGCTCTCGATGGCTTCTTGGTTCAATCGGTCCTCTACCGGAGCCATGTCGGACCTGTGGCTCGGCGATGTGGGCATTCGAGTCACGAACCTCGAGAGGTCAATCGAGTTCTACACAAAGGTGTTCGATCTGGAGCAGATCGATCGAGGCGGGGACGACGAAGGGAAGTACGTCCTCTTCCGAGACCGGCGTTCCGGCCAGCGATTGGAACTGAATTGGTACGCCGAACGCAGTCCGTTCTGGACCCCCTACGTTTCAGGAGAGGCGCTCGATCACTTTGAGGTCCGTGTGAAGAGCGTGCCGGAGACGCTCGAGCGACTCAAGAAATTCGGCATCGCGCCCGCGACGAGAAAGCTCTGGGTCAACCGGAAGACCGTCGCCACACTGAAAGAGGATCCGAAGTTTCATAAGCTCATGGAAGAGGACGTGTGGACCTCGCGAAACGGACATCGGATCGCCTATATTCAGGACCCCGATGGCATCTTCTTCTGCCTCTACGACCACCCCGAAGAACCGTGGGAGGGGCCAATTCCGGATCATTATTGACCGCGGGGTTCACGGTCGAATTCTCGAAGTTGAAGCGGAGGCCGCCTGGCTGGCACGAGGTCACTTCGGATCCATGGCGCTCGCCACACGAGTCGCGTCTTCGTCCCGCGACTCGGATGAAACGAACGCGCGGCCGAGGAAACCAAGCCCGAGCAACGAAATCCAAGCGCTCGCCCAGATTCCCGCGCCGAAAGTCGACAGGCTCGCGACTGCCGCCATGATCGGTGCGCCGACGGCCACGCCGGCAACGAGGAGCGCATAGAACAATCCCGTCACGAGACCGTGTTGCTCCGGATCCGCGCCTCGGGAGACGAGGGCCGAGGCCGATGGAAAGACAAATCCGTGGCCGACTCCGAAGAGCGCCATCAGGATGAGAAGGGTCGGGAGGTCTCGGAGCAGTGGGATGGAGGCCATCGCGATCGCCACCGCCACCAACCCGACGGTCGCGGGTGTCGCGGGGCCGTATCGGTCGGCCAGGATCCCCGCCGGATAGTGGAGCAACAGGGATAGGATCGCGAACGCGGTGAAGCTCAGGCCGACGGCGAGAGCGCCGTACCCCAGCTCCTGCTGAAGGTGAAGCGGCACGAGGGCGACGAAGGCGCCGAGGATGAAGTAGAGGCTGAAGATCGCCGCGTAGCCGGCCGCCGGAGACGGTCGCGCGGCGTACGAGGTGAGTCGGTGCCAAGGCATCGCTCTCGGGGCCCTCTGCAGGGGTTCCGAAATAGGAGCCGCGATGACGAAGCCCGCCAACAGACCTGCGGAGAGCACGTAGAAAAGAATCGGGTAACCGAATCGAGCGACGACCGGCCCGGCGATGCCGAACCCGATCACCACCGCGAGCGCGAGCGACATCCCGTAGAGGGCCATCGCCCGGCCTTTCCGCTCCTTCGTGGAGGTGTCCGCCATGAGGGCCATCGAACTCGGCCCGACGAGTCCGCTCCCGAGGCCGTGGCTCACTCGCACCAGGGCGAGCAACAGAGGCGTCGTCGCGAGCGAATAGAGGAACAACGATCCGGCATCCCAGAGCAGCCCCACCTGGAGGGGCAGTTTGCGCCCGAAGCGATCGGCGATTCGGCCGAAGAACAGGTTCGCGGGGGCATGGACCGCGGAGAAGAGCCCGACAATGATGCCGATCGTCACGAGGTCCGCACCCACATGCTGCGCGTAGAGCGCGATCACGGGCACGAGCGCGTTCGAGTCCATCGTGCCAAGCATCGTCGCGGCGAGCAGGTTCAGCGTCCGCCGCGCGGCCATCGACGGCCGGACGCGGGCGACGCTCAAAAGGATGAGCCCACGCGATTCCCCTAATGCCGCTGATTTGCCGTGGCCACCGGAACGTTTACGTCGGCGAGACGATTCGATCGCGCGTGCGCATTCCGCTCGTCGTCGATTCGAACGAGCCCGAGGACATCCCCGAACGGCTCCGAGAACTCGGCGTCGAGATTGAGGTGCGGAAGATTGCGCCGGGAGACTATGTCCTGGGACCGGTTGGGATAGAGCGCAAGACCCTCAACGATTTCTTCAATTCCATGGTCCGCAAGCGTCTCTTCGAACAGGTTCAGCGACTGCGCGACGCGTACCCCCAGCCGCTCGTGATCCTCGAAGGCGACTTGGCTGAGATCTCGACGTTCCGGAGCCCTCAGGCAATCCTAGGCGCGCTCCTCGTCCTCGAGACGACGGAGCGGGTTCCTGTCCTGACGACCGCGGACAAGGGACAGACCGCGCTCCTGCTGAGCATCCTCTGGAAGCGGCAGGAGAAGGGAGCGGCGGAGTACGGCCTGCGGCACAAGCCGAAGGCGATGTCGCTAGAGCAGCGGCAACGGTTCGTCGTCGAGGGACTGCCGAGCATCGGCGAGACGCTCGCCCGCAGCCTCCTCGAGCGGTTCGGATCCGTCCGCGCTGTGTTCTCGGCCTCCGAGGAGGACTTGAAGAAGGTACCGAAGATCGGGGACATCAAGGCGGCGGAGATCGTGCGGCTCTCGAACGCGGCCTACGAGGGGGACCAGAAACACTTCGATGACGAAACGTCCGACGCCGACAGTTGACAGTCAATTTTCTATGAATGTCGTACTCGATGAACGACACGACGGCCGATGTGGGTCCGTGGCTCACGCGTGTCGTGGAAAGAGACCGTGCCGCCGTCGTACGGTCGGACGCCATGGCCAAAGCCGCCGGCCCGGCTGATGCGCGCGCTATCACCGTTGTCCGCAGTCACAATCAGCGCCCGCGCGACGGAGCGCGACAAAAATCGGCCTCGGACTAGGAGCCGTCCGGAACGAGGCCGAGTTGTCGGAGCACGAGAAGTCGGTCCCAATACCCGCGAAGGTCCTCAATCTTGCCATCTCGCGCGATACCCACGAACGTCGCGGGAACACTCACCGCCTTGTGGGTCGGCGGTATCGTCTCGGCTCCCCCGAAGGCGCCGGCGTGCGTCCCCGTGTAAATCACTTGGAGGACGAACGCGGTACCTTGGCCGAAAATCCGCTCCTTCGTCCACTTCGAGTCGGGAAATCCCGTGAAGTATGCGGCCGCCCAGGCCCTCCCGCCACGACGACCCATCCGGAGGTCCGGGCTGTCCGGCCCAATTCCCAGGAACCCGTCCGATGTCAGCGCCTCGAGGCGGTCGAGATCGTGGGCGTTGAACGCGTCGAACAAAGCTTGGGCGATTTGGGCGCTGTCCTGACTGTGCATAGGGGGGATCGCCACCCGTGGCCTAATCGAAGGGACCAAAGGGAAAAGACTCGTCCGCTCCTCCGTTCAGACTCTGGGACGAAGCTGCGTGGGCGAAATCACCATGGATCGCGGAGCGGATAGTCGTTTCGGTGCTGAGGACGGCTTTGATACCCAACCGGAAATCATCAAATACGGAAGGAGTGGAACCCGGTTCGTGTCGATGGGGCACCGCATCGCGGAATGGTATCATGGGCTGTTCCATCTGGCTCAGGTGACGATCCACGATCGATGGGTCAAGAGGTTGCGGCTCATCGCGTTCGTTGCCGCGTCCTCCATCGCGACCCAAATCGTCCTCCGAAGCGCGTTGGGAGAAGTCGGCCTCGGGAGTCTCCTCCCTAGCTCCGTCCTAACGATTCTCGTCGCGTCGGCGATCTGGCTCGTCGCATACCCGGCGATGTGGCTTCGGATGATGACCGTGGTCGTCGAAATGGAAGCGAAGAAGGAGTACGCCGTGATCCTGGGCGAGATTCACAAGCTCCATCATCACCACGACGCCGGGCCAGCCTCAACGGATGGGCCTCCCACATCCGTCCCCCCAGATGCAACGCGCCGCTAGTCACGTCTCTGCGTGGTCGCCCATGAATGCCCCTCCGGGTCTCCGGCGTGCCACTGACCGGATAGTTCGCAAGCTCGGAGGGTGGACACGCTCAGGGAATGCGTGGAACGGAGGAGAGTCCTAGGAATCATCGGTGGACTCATCGGCATGGTGTCCGGCTCATCGCGCCGAGAGACGCCAGACAATCTCTTTTCAACATGCCGGCCCACGTCCGCCTTTGTCAATACCGGATGGGCGGCGATAAACTTATGACGGCTCCGCTCTTTTTGAACGCGGGATGCACTCGACGGAGTGGGGTCGGAAGACTCACCATGAGCCCGCACCGAAGACGGGATTGCGGGCCCAGCTGACTCGCGGATTCCACTTGACCTTCGGCAGCCTGCGAGTCCTGGCGACCGAACCGCGCCTGATGGCCTTGCCGTTCCTCGCCCTCGTCTTCACGGGTTTCGTCTGGTTGATCGTCGTGCTCAGCGTCCTCGCGCTCGGCCTTCCGCCGGTGTCGCCTTCGAGCGGCTTCCTCTACCAGGAGATCTTCGTCGCCTACCTGGTGACGTACTTCCTCTCGGTTTACTTCATGGCGGCGATCATCGGCGCGGCGGCCATCCGGCTTCAAGGGCAGAGGCCGTACGTGTTGGACGGAATCGGCGCGGCGAACGCGAGCTTCTTCCAGATCGTGATCTGGTCGTTCCTCGCCGCCACGGTTGGCGTCTTGTTCCGATTCACCTCGATCCGCTCCGACGCCGGCGGACGATTCGTGTCGCGGGTCCTTGGATATGGCTGGCCCATCGCGACCCTGTTCGTGCTCCCGACGATGGTCCTCGAGGGCGTCGGCCCGGTGAAGGCGTTCCGCCGCAGCCGCGCCCTGTTGCGGGAGCGCTGGGGCGCCCATCAGAGCGGCGTGCTGGGGACCGGCCTCGTGTTCCTCCTCCTGTTCGCGGTCGGCCTCGTCCCGTTCGTATGGGGGATCGTCGGGGAGCCGGGGAGCCTGGCGTGGCCCGTCGCCGCGGTCCTATACTGGCTCATCCTCAGCGCCCTCTGGTCCGTCGTCCACGGGATCCTGGTCACGACCCTCTACCATTATGCCATGGACAGCGAGGCCTCTTTCGGCTTCAGCTGGCAGG
>VBLR01000032.1 GCA_005878665.1 Methanobacteriota archaeon
CGCCAGTTGGTCGCGGGTCATCTCATGGTCGGGCTCATCGGCACACGCCAGCTGCGTGTAACACCCTTCGACCCTGATCCCTTTGGCCAGCAGGCGGTCCAGCAGCATCGGCACGTCCTGGGGAAACACGCCCAGCCGCGTCATGCCGGTGTCCACCTTGAGGTGGACCGGAGGGACGGCACCCACGTGCTGGAGCGCGATCTCCGCCATTTCCGCGGACGTGATGCTGATGCTCAGCCGATGGGCCGCAGCGTCGGCCACCTCACCCGAGGTCAGGCCGCCCAGGACCAGAATGGGCGCGTCGATCCCACCCAACCGGAGTGCGACACCCTCGCCCAGTGTGGCGACGCCCAGCCAGGCCGCGCCGGCTGCCACGGCGGCCCGGCAGACAGGTACGACCCCGTGACCATACGCATCCGCTTTGACCACACTCATCAGCCGGCAGGACCGCGACAGGAGGTGGCGGATGGTCTGGATGTTTCCGGCGATGGCGCCCAGGTCCACCTCCGCCCACGCCCGCAGCGCCGTCGTCTCCGACAATGGCCCCAGTGGCGTCACAACCTCGCGTTTTCGCGCTCCGCCCCGGGCGCGTCTCGCGCGCGCCGAGGATGTCGCGCTCCCACCCGAGCGAGCGCGGGGGCTTCCGCGCCCCCGGTTGGTCCTCATGCGTTCCACATTAGACGGACCTCCCGCCACCGCCTTGTTGGACGCAGGATCCAAGACCCCCGAACGGGTTGGGGATTAGGGGATAATGGCGCAGCGAGGTATGATGAGTCAAAGTAGACTCAATCTCAATTTCAGTTGGTCGCGACGTTTCCCTTGATGGGCGTGCTATCCAAATGGCCGTGCTTAGTCGGACCGGAGATGACACGTGACGCGCTCTAAGGCCGTCTCTCTTCGACCAGCGATCGAACACCTGTACAAGGTGTTCGCACATTACCCACTGGTGCAGGCGATGACCGTCTGCGATTGTGGGTGCGTGACCGGGGACGACCTCCTGCGGATCGCGAGCAAACCTTTGCGCAAACTCACCGCAGGAGATCTGGAACGATATGCTTTCAAGGCGATCACAACATGGGGGGAGGTGCACGATTTCAAACATTTCCTTCCGCGTCTGCTTGAGCTGGCGGCGGAAGCTGGAGAGGTCGGACACACGGCGCCCGAGACACTCCTCCACAAGCTCGCCTTCGGCCAGTGGCGGACCTGGCCGCGGCCTGAAGTGGAGGCGATTGAGTCGTTCTTTGCGGCCCTTTGGACGGCGCTGTTGAGTTCGTCACCGGACCGCCCGCGCGGGCGGGTGTGGGATGCTGGCACGTGGTTGACCGCACTGGCGCAAGCGGTGGACGACCTCACGCCTTTTCTTGCGGAGTGGCGTGGTCTCCGTTCCGAGCCATCACTGCGGCGACTGGCGGACTACCTGGATGACGAGTATCACGACATCATGCTCTACGGAAGGTTGGGCAACCCGCACTGGGGCGACCGGCCAGACCAGATGCGCCAGGTAATGACGTGGCTGGCAGCCCCTCAGACCTGGCAGCAGCTTGAGTCGGGTCTGGCGGCGGCGCGCACACGTCGGGCTGCGGATGCGATGCGGCGCGGCCTGGACCGGTTGAGCCGTATTCCGCGCGCCGACCTGCCGACCCGCCCCGAAACCGTGGGCACAGAGATAGACCTTTATGATGTCCAGCGCCGAGTGCCATATCCACTGGTCTTTGCCGCAGTCAGCGGCCCACACCTGTACGGCTTCCCCTCGAAGGACTCGGACTACGACCTGCGCGCGGCGCACGTCCTCCCCGCGAATACCGTATTGGGATTGGCGCCGCCTCGAGAGACCATTGAGCTGGCCGCCACGACCGCGTACGGTCGAGTCGAGTTAGTCTCGCACGACGTCGGCAAGTTCTTCTCACTGATCCTGAAGCGAAATGGGTACGTGTTGGAACAGTTATATTCTCCGCTGGTTGTGAGGAGCAGTCCGGAACATGCAGAGCTGAAAGCGATCGCCCGCCGGTGTATTACCCGTGGCCACGCGGACCATTACCTGGGGTTCGCCGAGTCGCAGTGGCGCGCCCTCGAATCGAAGGGTCCGCAGATCAAGGTCCTGCTGCACGTCTTCCGGGTGCTGCTGACCGGCATCCACTTGATGCGGACAGGAGACGTTGAGCCAAACCTCCCCCGGCTGAACCAGGAGTTTCGGCTCTCCTACCTCGATGATCTTATCGCTCAGAAGGTCGCCGGGGGGGAAGATGCGGTGGTGGGAGCTGCCCGGCTCGAGTTCTTCGAAACCGAATATCTGCGTCTGCGTGAGGTGCTGGCCGACGCTGCGGCCATCTCGGCCTTGCCCGATACACCCGGAGCCGTAGACGAGCTGAACGACCTCCTGCTCCGATTGCGCCTGCAATCGCTGCCGGGCGGCCAAAAAGATCGTCGCGGCTCTGAGAGGAGCGGCGGCTCTAAGCGGATCGAGCGACTGATCGCCAACGTCTCGGGAGAATTCGCCTTCCTCGAGAACATCATGAAGGGATTGCTCGGCGAGAATTCAGATACCTGAGTTCTCTCCGGTTAGTCTGGTGGGAGCTTTCAGCTCCAGGAAGTCCACATGGAGGGCCAACCAGAAGATCCTCGGCTCTAATCGCGCTGCTGGAAGGTGCGGAGGTTCCGGCGGAGTAAATATCGACACAGCAGCCTCGCACATTCATCGCAATCTTGTCATGGCCCGGGCAGGGCTGGCTTGTGAAGTCATCCTAAGGGAGGGAAACAATGATTCGACACGCTCGAGGGCTCACGGTGTTGAGCCTGCTGGTTATCCTGGCGCTGGCGCCGTTCAGCTCGGCCGGCGCGGCCATGGGCGGCAAGCTGGAGATCTTCAGCTGGTGGACCGCCGGAGGCGAGGCCGAAGGGCTGTCAGGCATGTTCAGCGTGTACAAGAAACTCTACCCCGGCGTGGAGATTGTGAACGCGACGGTGGCCGGCGGGGCGGGGACCAACGCCAAGGCCGTGCTGGCCACCCGCCTGACGGGCGGCGACCCGCCGGATTCGTTCCAAGTCCATGCGGGGCTGGAAGTGCAGAAATACGACCCCGCCGGGTTCCTCGACCCTCTGGACGCCATCTTCAAGTCCGAGGGATGGGAGAAAGTCTTTCCCTCCGGCCTGCTGACCCTGCTGCGGTATCAGAGCCATTACTGGTCGGTGCCCGTAAACATCCACCGCGCGAACGTGATGTGGTATAGCAAGAAGGTCTTCACCGCCAGTTATCTCACCCCGCCAAAGACATTCGATGAGTTCTTTAAAGTCGCCGATGCGCTCAAAGCGAAGGGCATCGTCCCCTTCGTGCTCGGCGACAAAGAGGGGTGGGAAGCGGGTCATGCATTTGAGGCCGTCTTGATCGGCACGCTGGGCCCAGACGGCTATCGCGGCCTGTGGACCGGCAAGACGCAGTGGACGGACACCCGGGTCACTTCTGCGCTGAACACCTTTAAGAGGATGCTCACGTATACCAACAGTGATCACGCCGCGCTGACCTGGGATGGCGCCGGGCAGTATCTGATCGACGCCAAGGGCGCCATGGAAATCATGGGCGACTGGGAGAACGGCTGGTTCCAGTCCAAGAACTATGCCGACTACGGCTGGGCGCCCCCGCCGGGTAATACCGGCGTCTTCGACGCGCTGTCTGACTCGTTCTCCTTGCCCAAGAAGGCTCCCGACCGCGAGAACGCCGTGAACTGGCTCAAGGTGGCTGGATCGCGGGCGGGGCAGGAAGCCTTCAATCCCAAGAAGGGCTCCATCTGCGCCCGCACCGACTGCAACCAGTCGCTGTTCAACGCCTACCTGCAGTCTGCGGCCAAGGACTGGCGCAGCAACGCGCTCGTGCCCAGCGTGATTCATGGCGCCGCATCGTTTGAGAGCTGGGCGACCCAGTACAAGGACGCCCTGGCGCTGTTCGTGACCAGCGGCGACGTCGCCAAGACGCAGGCCACCCTGCAGGCTGCGTGCAAGGACGCCGGCGTCTGCAAGTAGAGTCTGTGTAACAGCGAGCGGCGAGGCAGTCCGATCACGGGCTGCCTCGCTGCGCGCTTGGACGGACATCCCCGTGGCGCACGAGACCGTTCCAGCCCAGATGCAATCGGTCGCCACTCCCCGCATCACCCCGCGGCGGTGGCATCCCAGTGCCGACCGGTTGGCCTCCGTGCTGCTGATCGCGCCATCGGTGCTGGCCATTGCGGTGTTCGTGTACGGGTTCATCGCCTTTACCGGGTTTGCCTCGCTCACGAAGTGGAATAGCCTGAGACCCGACTTCACCTTCGTCGGCCTCGCAAATTACGCCAGGCTGTTCTCCACCGTGCGGTTTCAGATTGATCTGCACAACACCGTGACGTTCACGGTCTTGTTTTTGCTGTTCTGCCTGACGTTAGGGTTTGGGCTGGCCGTGCTGCTTGACCGTGGAGTCCGCGGCGAAGGGATCTTCCGCAGCATCTTCCTGTTCCCGCTGGCGCTGTCGTTCATCGTCACCGGGGTGGTCTGGCGCTGGCTGCTCAACCCCGGAAGCGTGGAGTTGGGCAGTACAGGCGTGAACCTGTTGCTAGAGCGGGTGGGGCTGGGCTTCCTGAAGTCCGGCTGGTACACGGATCCCGCCATTGGCATCAAGGCCGTCGTCGTCGCGGCCACCTGGCAGCTCTCAGGCTACGTCATGGCGATGTACCTGGCGGGGCTGCGCGGCATCCCGGAGGAACTGCGTGAAGCCGCGGTTGTGGATGGGGCCAGTGAATTCAAGGTCTACCGGCACATCATCGTACCGCTGCTGCACCCCATCACGCTTGGCGCGATGATCATCCTGGGGCACACCTCTCTGAAGATCTTCGATCTGGTCGTGGCGATGACCGGGCCCGGTCCGGGCTTTTCCTCGGACGTGCCGGCCTTCTTCATGTTCGATACCACGTTCCGCGGCAACTACTTCGCGCAGGGGGCTGGCATCGCCGTGATCCTCCTGATCATGGTGGCCGTGCTGATCGTGCCCTACCTGGTCTTCAGCCTGCGCACGGAGACGCAGCGATAGCGGTGCGCGCCGCGGTGCCCATGACCCGTCGCCAGGTTCCCTGGCTGCGCCCGGTGGCCTATGCCATCCTGGTGGCGGCAGCCCTTTTCTATCTCCTCCCGATTTACGTGCTGGTGATCACCGGGATGAAGAGTTTCGCCGAGGTGAATCTCTACCGGATGTGGGACCTGCCCAGTCGATTCTCGCTGGACAGTTTCGTGAAAGCCTGGCTGGGGAGCGAGGCTCAGGGGTTCCGGGGGTTGAACCACAACTTCTGGAACAGCGTCCGGCTGGCGGTCCCCGCCACGCTGTTGTCGGCCACCCTGGGATCGATGAACGGGTACGTGCTGTCGAAGTGGAGATTCCGCGGCTCGGACAGCCTCTTTACGCTGATCCTCTTCGGGATGTTCATTCCCTACCAGAGCATCTTGATCCCACTCGTCCAGGTGCTCAGCCGTGTTGGGCTGTACGGCTCGATCACAGGCTTGATCTTCGTCCACGTCGTGTACGGAATTCCGATTACCACGCTGATCTTCCGGAACTACTACGCCACCGTCCCCGGCGAACTGATCGAGGCGGGAAAGATTGACGGCGCGGGCCTGCTGGGCATCTACCGGTCCATCATCTTCCCCATCTCGATGCCGGCGTTCGCGGTGGTGATGATCTGGCA
>VBLR01000160.1 GCA_005878665.1 Methanobacteriota archaeon
GAGGACGTCCGGGCGATCGATGAGTGGGTCGAGCTCTCGGTGGCCGGCGACTCCCTCTACGAAAAAGGCTAGGCCTCGTCCTCGGACGCCGGCGTCATCAGGATCCCGGTCCCGAGCCACACGAGGAGCCCGATCGTGACGAGGATCCCGCCGTACGAGGTGACCAGGTTCACTGCGATCAGGGCCACGGGCAGTAGTGTCCCGATCACGAATCCGAGGCGGACCATCGCAGGCGCCTCGATGCCCTCAT
>VBLR01000161.1:0-12338 GCA_005878665.1 Methanobacteriota archaeon
GTTCTCTCGAATCCGGTCGGGGAAGATGCCGCTGCCCGATACGAGGATGTCGGCGCCCGCCTCCGCCGTGATTGCCGCCGTGTCGACTTTGATCCCGCCATCCACTTGGATTTCCGTCGCGAGACCTTCCTTGTCGACATACAGACGGGCCTCGTGGATTTTCGGCACGACATCCGCACGAAACGCCTGCCCCGAGAATCCGGGGTGGACTGTCATGATGAGGAGCAGATCGACGTCCCTCAGGAACGGACGCGCTTTTTCGAATGGCGTGGCGGGATTCAGGACGACCCCCGGGCTGATTCCCGCATCGCGGATCTTTCGGAGGGTCGCGCGGACATCATGGTCGCTCTCGACGTGGACCGTGAGATCGTCGACACCGGCGTCGGCAAAGGCCTGCACGAAGTCTTGCGGATGCGTGACCATCAGATGCGCGTCGAAGGGGACCTTGGTCAGTGCCCGGATCGACTTGACGATCGCAGGGCCCATCGTCAGGTTGGGGACGAAGTGGCCATCCATGACGTCGATGTGGAGCATGTCCGCCCCGGCCTCGGCGGCTTCGCGCACTTGGTCCCCCAGGCGGTCGAACCGCGCGGACAGGATCGAGGGTGCGATCTTGATGGGCATCGAGCGGCGCAACGGACGCGCGTGGAATAAGATTTCCCTCCCCGCGGCGACCGCCGCATGGAGGACGACGTCGGCGGGAGCGTCTAGGCTCGATGGAACGACGCCAGTTCCGCGACGATCTTCATGCCACCGAAGAAGTTGACCGCTCTCACGACGTTTCCGACATCGCCGCTGAACCACGCTTCCGCCGCGAGGCGAGGCCGGCCGCATTCATCGCCTCCAAGGCCCACCACGGGTCCCTCGCGATCATCCGTCGCGAGTCGGTCGATCGTCGGCAGGGCGACGCGGACCGGGATCGAAGAGAACATTCCCGCGGGTGTCGTCACCTTCTCCAGCTCGCCGGAGTGAAGCATCAGCCGGATCGGCGCCGTGGCGTTGAACATGTGTTTGAACCCGAACGATTCGTTCGGTCCGTCGAAGCGCCACTCGATCATAGCGTGGATCGTTGCGTTGCTCGAGACGTTCCAGGTCTCGTTCTCGGCGATCGGGAACGCCCAGATGTCGAGCGCGGGCTCGTAGGTCGTCTCGACGGTCGCGGTGTACGACGTATTGAAACAACCGCGGTCCGTCCAGAGCGAACTCTTCAGATGGACCGTCCGGACCTCTTTCAGCTCCGCGAGATCGGAAGCGCGGTACAATGCATACCCGTCCACGGTCGCATTCTCCATCACCGGTCGAAACAGCATCAAGGTCGACGAGTTCGTCTCTCCGGCATCTCGGGCCGCATCGAACACGCTCCCGAGGTGGAACGAGCCCCGCATCGTGACGTTGTATTCGGAGTTGTCCGCGGACACGACCGTGCGGGTCAGCGTTCCGGTGAGGGACGGGCTGCCCCACGTCGGATCGGCGACAAAGACGTCCGGCGGGGTCGAGTTCACGTTGTACGTCCAGCTGTCTCCGACGTGCCACGTCGGCGCATTGATCGACGTCGCTTGCGGCGTCTGCGGCGTCTTCGGGCCCGATGGAGAGCCCAACTTTGCGAGGTCCGCCGGGCCGAAGGCAACCGCCGCGATTGCGATGCCAACCAGTGCGACGGTGATGGCGACCAAGCCAAGAGGTCTGATGCGCATCCTGTTCCTCCTGTAGCGAAGCCCGCGAAGAACGCCCAGAGTATAAGGGAATTGTTAGACGGACGTAGAACATCCGCGTGAGTTCATCGAACATGTTTAGAACTGATAACATCTCGCGACGGATTTGAGTGAGTAGCATTCGGACGAATTACTCAGGCGATGACTTTCGAATTCAATCGCTCTTCATCCGGATAGTCATATTGTAGCCCAGCGAGACGGCGAGGACGATTTTCGATTAGGCGGCCGCTTTTGCGAGCCACAAGGCTTCATCCTGTCACGAGCCATGTGGCGCTGAATGGCATCCCGCTCACCCCGCGAGGTCCGGACGCCGTGGAAGATGAATCGATGGACCCTGGAGCCGCTGATCCTGAGCTGGTCGTGGATCCTCACCTTCGGTGGTGTACTTCTTTTCGTGAGCTTCGCGGTGTATGGGTTGGGGACCGCGCTCGCGGTTGTCGTGGTGGTCTTGCTATGGGCTGCGGTTGCGATTGCATGGTCTCGGGTGCGGGCCGCGAAGAACCCGCGTTGACCCGCGACAAAGCCCTTAAGATGCGCCCGGCATGTCCCCGCCGTCTCAGGCCAGAGACGGGGCGGGGCAGGCCACGGTCGACGTTTCCGAGGAGCTCATCGCGACCCTCAAGAAGAAGGCCGTGACCCTCCGGAAGCACATCATCCGGATGACACACAACGCGCAAAGCGGCCATCCGGGCGGCTCCATGTCCGCCGCGGACATCGTCACGGCCTTGTACTTTCATGTGCTCCGCGTCGATCCGAAGAATCCGACGTGGCCCGACCGGGATCGATTCGTCCTGAGCAAGGGCCACGCGTGTCCCGTGTGGTACGCGGCCTTGGCGGAGCGCGGCTTCTTCCCCGTCGACGAGCTGCTGACCTTCCGCAAGCTGAACAGCCGCCTCCAGGGGCATCCGGAACTCGGGACGACGCCGGGCGTCGAGAACGCCGCGGGCGCGGAGGGCCAAGGCCTCTCCTTCTCCGTCGGGCTCGCCCTCGCGGCCCGGATGGATCACAAGCCGTGGCGGGTGTACTGCATCCTCGGGGACGGGGAACAGGATGTCGGGCAGACGTGGGAGGCCGCGATGGCCTCGTCGAAGTACGGCCTCGATAACCTCACCGCGTTCATCGATCGGAACGGGATCCAGCAAGAGGGCCGCACGGAGGACATCATGCCCCTCGAGCCGCTCGCGGAGAAATGGGAGGCGTTCAACTGGCACGTCCTGACGATCGACGGACACGACTTCCGCCAGATCCTCGCGGCGATCGAGGAGGCCCACCGCACGAGAGGCCGGCCCACGGCGGTCATCTCCCGTACCGTGAAAGGCAAAGGCGTGTCCTTCATGGAGAACAAGATCAAGTATCACGGCGCCGCGACGAGCGATGAGGAGTTGAAGCTCGCCCTCGCGGAGCTCGAGGCCCAGGAGGCGTCGATCTGGCCGTGACCGCAGGCCCCTGGAAGATGGAGAGCCAGCGGACGTACTTCGGGCGAGCTCTGATGGAACTCGGACGGCGGAACCCCAGCGTCGTCGTGGTGGGCGCGGACACGACGGAGTCCCTGAAGTCGATCGAATTCGGGAAAGCCTTCCCGGACCGCTTCTTCCAGCTCGGGATCGCCGAGCCGAACATGATCTCCGTGGCCGCCGGCCTCGCCGCCGCGGGGAAAATCCCCTTCGCGACGACGTATTCCGTGTTCGGTTCCGCGCATACGTACAACATCATCCGCCAGAACGTCGCGTACACGAACTTGAACGTGAAGGTGTTCTGCTCCCATGCCGGTCTCACGGTCGGCCCGGATGGGGCGACACACCAGATCAACGAGGACCTCGGCCTGATGCGCGGCATCCCGCGCATGACGGTGCTCGTCCCCGCGGACGGTCCCGAGACGGGGAAGTGCGTTGCGGCCGCCGCGGCGATGAAGGGGCCGGTCTACTGCCGTTTCTCGCGCACGAATGTGCCGACCATTACGTCGATGGAGGACGAGTTCGTGATCGGAAAGGCGCGCGTCCTGCGGGACGGATCCGACATCGCGCTGATCGGTTGCGGCCTCATGGTGGCCCGTTGTCTCGAGGCTGCGGAGGCGCTCAAGCGGGCCGGGATCAAGGCGCGGGTGATCAACCTGTCGACCGTCAAGCCGCTCGATGTCGCGACGATCGACCGCGCGGCGCGGGAGACCGGGGGGATCGTGACGGCCGAAGAACACACGGTCGTCCATGGGATCGGTGGCGCGATCGCGACCGCCATCGCGGCGAACCATCCCGTCCCGATGGCATACATCGGCGTTCAGGATGTATTCGGCGAGAGCGGAGAAGCGGACGAGCTCCTTCATAAGTACGGGCTGACGACAGAGAACATCGTGGATGCGGCCCATGGCGTGATGAAGCGCCGGGCTCGATCCGAATAAACCGGCCGATTCCGATTCGGTGGGGTTGGCTCACGCCGCAGTCTTGATCGGTCCCTTTTCGTTGTACCGCTGGACCGTCACGAAGCCCGCGACGTTCTCATGGGCGATGTCCCAGCCCGCGGCGTCGTCCCGGAGAGACCACCGCCGGATGTTCGTCACGGTCGACTTCCTCATGTTGATCCCGTCGGGCAAGAGGATGTAGCCTTCGAATGGGGTGCCCGTGACCGGATTGCGGATGTGCTCGCTCTGCACTTCGCCGATCCCTTCGACCGCGAACGAGCTGTCGACTCCCTTGAATTTGAAATCGATTTTCGTGGCCTTCGTCGGCAGCGTCTTCGTGAACGTGCTGGGGAAGATTGCGAACACGCCGCCGCCCTCCTTCCCTCCGGTGATCTTCTCGATCGCCTCGCGCTGGTCGGGCTTTGCCTTCGGATCGATGTACACCCGGCCCGTCCCGTTTCCCATGTGGATCGCCCGGGGCCACCGGAGGCCCCACGCGAACGTCGTGCCGTCCAGCTTGGTCGTCCCGAACGTCCCCTTCCGGATGTGCCACGACACGAGTGCTTCGCAACTGCCCGTCGTCGGCAGCGCGTTGAAATTGCATGGGCATCCCCATGCGCAGTTGCAACTCTGGATGTACTCCGCCTCAATATTCCATTTCGTTGGCATCGACCAGACCTCCGGCCCGGAGATGGGCATCCGAAGACCGATACTTAACCGTTCTCGGAATGGTTTCCGACTCGGCCCGTCCGTTCCTTACATTCATGCCACGACGATCGTTACCCGCGGTCGAATGGGAGAGGCGACCGGCCAAGGCCCCGCGATTCTGCTCCGACGAGTCACGATTCCGGTTGCCGCCGCGGTGGCCCTCGTCGTCGCCGCGGCTTGGTATGCGACGTGGACGTCCTCGGACTTTCTGATGGCTCTGATGGCTCCATCGACGATCGTATCGTCCGACCTCGTCCTTTTCTTTGCCCTCCTGGTCGTCATGATGGTCGCGATGATGTTGCCCTCGGCGATGCCGATGATCCTCGCCTTCCGAGGGATGACGCGGCTCGAGGCGGGTCGGCCGACAAAGCCCGCGGACAACACCGCGACTGTCCTGTTCGTCATGCCGTATTTCCTCGTCTGGGGCGCGTTTGGTGTCGCAGCAATCCTGGGATTGATTGGCCTCGGGCTCATCGGCGCCATAGGCACGACGAGCGGCCCGTTCGTCTTCGCGTCGGCGGTGACGCTCGTGGCGGCAGGCCTCTGGCAAGTCACGCGGACGAAAGAAGTCTGCCTGACGCACTGCACGTCGCCGATGTCGTTCGTCATGCGGCACTGGCGGTCCGGCCGAATCGGCGCAATCCGCATGGGCCTTCGCCACTCCCTGTATTGCGTCGGATGCTGCTGGCTCTTCATGCTCGTCCTCTTCATCTCCGGGTCGATGAGCCTCCTCTGGATGGGCGGGATCTCGGTCGTGATCTTTGCGGAGAAGCTCGGGGACCGGACCCTTCTCCTGTCCCGAGCGATCGGCGCCCTCCTCGTCGCTTTCGGCACTCTTGCTGGCGTACGTGTGTTTATCGCGATGTAGTGCTGGACCACAACAGTCGGGTCGACAGCCCCTGACCCGAAGGGACCTGCGCGTTACGCCGCCGACTCCGGCATTTCCTTAATCTGACGGACCGGCGAGAAGAGAACCCAGAGGAACGAGAATGCGCCGCCCAGGAGGCCGACGATGATGGCAGGCCGAACCCCAATCGCGTCGCCCAAGACGCCACCGGCAATCGCACCGAGGGGCAAGGTCCCCCAGACGATTGTCCGCATCGTCGCGTTCAGGCGCCCTTGGAGCCGGACCGGCACGATCGCTTGGCGGAAGCTGACCTGATTGATATTGTAGTACAGGTTGCCGATCAAGGAAACGAAGAACATCCCCGCGATTGCGAAGAAGGCGAACGGGCCCGACACGAACGGGAACGGCAGCATGACAGGTCCGAACAGGACGGCCCCGAGGATGATCGCGCCGCCCACGCCGATTCGCTTCGCGACCGCACCCGCGGAGACGGCTCCCACGATCCCACCGATGGATCCAACGGCGAACATGAGGCCGAGGGTGAGCGGGGTGAAACCAAGCTCGTCCTTCAGGTAGAGGATCAGGAGGGCGGCGAAGACGGCGCTGGAGAAGAAGTTCGACCATGCCGTGCATGCGGCGATATGCCGCAGCCGCGGTTCTCGGAGCACGACTTGAAGCCCTTCCTTGACCTCCAAGAGGACGGACCGGCGCTGCCCCGGATCGGGGGTTGGCTCCCGCTTGATGATCGCGATCAAGGTCGCGGCGGAGAAGAAGAAGGAGGCGGCGTCGAAGATCATGGCGAACGGCGCCTTGAACAGCTCGATGACCGCACCCGCGAGCGCCGGGCCTCCGGTGTTGGCGACCGAGTTGCTCGTCTCCAGCTTGCTGTTCGCGTCGACCAGCTGGTTGCGCTCCACGAGCGCTGGAAGGTATGCCTGGTAGGCGACATCGAAGAAGACGGTCAGGATTCCGATTAGGAACGAGAAGACGTACAGATAGGCCATGTGCAGGAGCCCGACGAGGCCGAGCGCCGCGATCGTCGCGATCATGAGGCCGCGGCCCAGGTCGGCACGGATCAGCACGGCTCGTCGCCCCCTTCGATCGACCCACACGCCCACGAGGAGTCCGAAGAGAAGAAACGGCAGGGTGCCGGCAAATCCGAGGAACCCCATCTCGAGCGGCTTGGCGGCGAGAACGTAGACCGCGATGACGGGGATTGCGAGGCCGGTGAACTGGTCTCCCAGCCGAGAGACGGATTGCCCAAGCCACAACAGGAGAAAGTCGCGGTGTCGCCATAGGGAGGCCGCCGGGGCCATGATGGGCAGCCCGCATGGTCCGTTCCCATAAGTACGTTCGCCCCTTCGATGAGCCGCCGAAGGTAAGTTCACGGACCCCGCCACAAAGATTAAGGGGGACGCGTGTCTACATTATGTGTCTACATGTACGCCAAAGTCCGACGCTGGGGGAATGGCCTCGCCCTCCGGGTTCACAAGAAAGACCTCGAGTCTGCGGGGGTCGGCGAGGGAGACGTCGTGCAAGTCGAGCTGATCCGACTACGCGAGAGTGGACGCTTGGACCTGCGGTCCCTTCCGGTCTTCGAGGACGAGGATCCCCGGGCGAGCGTGCGGCACGACCGGTACCTGTACGGGTGAGCCCTTGCAGGTCGCGGACACCAGCTTCCTCTACGCACTCTTCTCGAAATCCGACGTCTTCCACAGCAAAGCCCGCCGAGCCGCAATCTCCGCCGATGCGATTCTTGTGCCGAGCGAGATTTACTCGGAAACGGTGTCACTCATACATTGCCGCGTGGGATTCGCCGCCGCGAAATCGGCGGGAGGCTGGATGCGTGCGCAGAAACGAATGGAGGTCGCCGCATCCCCTCGCTCCGTGTTGAATGGGTGCTGGGGGATCTTCCGCGAGGCACGCGGACGGCTCAGCTACCCCGACGCCGTGGTTCTCGCCTGGTGCCGGGAACGACGCGCCACGCCCCTTGCATTCGATCAGGCGATTCTTCGCCGCGCAAAGAGATAGCCACCTGAAGGGCTGTCAACGTTCTTAACCCGGCAGGGGTATCGGCCCGCCCGGACGGCCATGGTCAAGATCTTCTTGGACACCGCGGACATCGACGAGATCCGCGAGGCGGCATCATGGGGCGTCCTCGACGGCGTCACGACGAACCCGACGCTCGTCGCGAAGACCGGCCGGAAGTGGTCCGAGGTCATCCAGGATATCCTCGCCCTCGTCGACGGCCCGATCTCCTTGGAAGTCACCACGACCCAGGCCGACGAGATGATCAAGCAGGGCCGGCAACTCGCTAAGCTCCACCAGAACGTCGTCGTGAAGATCCAGATGACGACGGAGGGCCTCAAGGCGATCAAGGCGCTTTCCTCGGAGGGCGTGCGAATCAACACGACCCTCATCTTCTCGTCGAACCAAGCGATCCTGGCGGCGAAGGCCGGCGCGAAATACGTGAGCCCGTTCATCGGCCGACTGGACGACATGGGCCAGGAAGGCATGCAAGTGATTCGGGAGATCGTCGAGATCTTCCGGAACTACGATTGGGAATGCGAGGTCCTCGTCGCGTCGATCCGCCACCCCTTGCACGTGATCGAAGCCGCGAGGCTGGGCGCCGACATCGTCACGATGCCGTTCGATGTCCTGAAGAAGATGACCCAGCACGCGCTGACGGACGTCGGGCTGAAACGATTCTTGGACGACTGGGCGAAGGTCCCGAAGTAGCGGACGCCTCGACCCGAACCCGCCGACCGGTCTGGTTCACGCGGCCTACTCGACGACGAGGTCCTCGATCGCGGGGCTCGCCGCGACCTTGCGGCCGAGCGGCGTGATCTGATAGCGGAATGTCGCGGGCAAGGTGCTCGACTTCAGGAACGTCTTCGGACCGGCGTTGTACTGGACGAGGAGCTCCAGTCGCACGAGGTTGTCGAGTTCCTCCATGACCTCGTCCGGCTTCACATCCTGCATGTTCGCGAACAGCTCGCTCTTCGTGATCCCGTTGCCTTCGCGGCGGGCCGCGAAGACGAGGATCCGCTGACGGAGGAGTTTCCGTACCTTCCGGTTCTTCTCTCCGGCCATCATCGCGTCCACGGCCTGACCGATGATCCCGGCGAACGCTTCTTCGACGCCCTCACCGGTCGCCGCGCTCGTCAGGGAGGTCGGCGCCCCGGGAAAATTCCCTCGGAGCCAGGTGGACTCCTCCGGCCCGATCTTGGAGACCTTTGCTCGATCGACCTTGTTGAAGACGATCCGGAATGGCACGCCCCCCGTCACGGCCGATATGGCCCGGATCCACTCCGAGAGGGTGCGCAAGGTATCCGGACGCTCGATGTCGCACACGGCCAGGGCCCCCTGGGTGCCGTAGAACAGCGCGTCCCGGAAATTCTCCCGGATCGCGTGCTCCCCCATCTGGTCGAAGATCGCGATGTTCGCCTGGATGACGTCCCCTTCCTCGTCGCCGGGCAGCTCGACGTCGACCCGGTGCATGTGGACGCCGAGGGTGCCCTTGTATTCCGGGTTGTGGCGGGCCTCGACATAGCGCTGAATGAGGCTCGTCTTGCCAACGGCACGCTCGCCGACGACGTTGATCTTGAGCTTCAGGCGTCGGATTCGCAAGGCCTCGGCGAGTCCGTTGCCGGCCTCAAAAGCCCTCCGGGACGATTATCAGCCTATCAACTCTGCAAACCGAACGTTAGGCCGCGACCGAACGGGAGGGAATCCTTCAAGAGCCCATGGCGGCATCGGATTCCAGGCCATGGACTCCGGCGGCGCGAAGATCACGTTAGACCAGGAGAGCTTCAAGGCGCTCGCCTCGGACGTCCGCGTCGGGATCCTGAAGCGCCTCGACACGCGGCGGGAGACGGTCACGGACCTGAGCAACCTCCTGAGTCTGAGCAAGCCGACCCTCCTCGAGCACCTCGAGAAACTCCAGTCCGCCGGCCTCGTGAAGCGAGTGGACGAGGGGCGGAAGTGGATCTACTACGAACTCTCGGACAAGGGCCGCAAGATCCTGCATCCGGAGCGCGTCGCGATCACCCTCGTCCTCGGCCTCGCGGTGGCCCTCGCCGCGATCGGCGCGTTCCTCGTGATTTCGGCCAGCTCCGGCGGTCTTGTCGCTGCCCCGGCGTACAACGCTTCCGCGCCTGCGGCCCAGGCACCCAGCACGTTCGGCGGACCGGTCGCCTTCGCGGGCATCGCGTTCGTCCTCTCCGTCGTCTCCGGCCTGGTCGCCCTCGCCTTGCGGCTCGTCGGCCAGAAGCGGCGGAAGCAGTTCTTCGAGCAGCTCGGCGTCGCGTGACGTCCCGTCTCCCGCGGCAGTCCGGGAAATCGTTATGAGCGCACGGCGCCTTCGCACAGTCGTGATCCGGCCATGGCGGGGGCGGACCGAGTGGGCGGTCCCTCTGCTCCTGTTCCTCGCGATCGTCCTCGTCGCGGCGCTCGCGTTCAACGTCGCGAACCTCGACACCGGGGGAGAGGCGATCCCGGGAGGGAGTGTTGCCGGCGGCACGGAGCCGACCGCCCTCGGCTTCCTCGACCCGCTCCTCGGCGACGTCTTCCTCGTCCTCTTCGCGAGTTCCGTCGTCGCGATCCTCGTGTTCGCGTTGCTCCGCCGGCGGGTCCGCCCCAAGGCGCCCACGAAACCGTTCTCATGGTGGCAGGTCGTCTCGTCCGCGATCGGGCTCGTGTTGGTCTTCGCGCTCCTGCTCGTCTGGCCCCGGATGATTCACGCGCTCCGCGTCGGCCAGACCGCTCCGACGACGGGTGATGCGGGGGCGGCGAGTGGCGCCGGATGGCCCGTCGCGGCGGGCGCGCCCCTCGGCTTGTTCCTCGGCCTGACGGTCTTCGCGACGATTGTCATCTTGTTCGCCTTGCTCCGACGCGGCGCTGGCGTCGTCGAGATCGAAGACGAGCCGCCGGGAGACGATCCGATGGCGCGACATGCCGCGGCCGACGCGGTGCAGGACGCGATCGAGGAGCTCGAGGTCGGCGGAGACGTCCGGTCCGTGATCCTCGCGTGCTTCCACCGGTTCTGCGCGCTCCTCGGCGCTCGCGGAATCACGGCGCAGGGCGCCCTCACCCCGAGGGAGCTCGAGGGCCTCGCGGTCGAGCGCCTCCGGGTCTCCCGGGACGCTTCGGAGACCCTGACCTCCCTCTTCGAGGAGGCCCGCTACAGCGAGCATCCGCTGGGCGAGGCGGACCGCCAACGGGCGATCGAGAGCCTCGCGGGCATCCGGGTCGCGTTGGGGGCGTAGGATGTTCCGGCGGGGGATTCCGGCCACCACGGGCCATCCCCCTGGGCTCGAGCCGCGGCCGCGGATCCCGCTCCCCGCGGTCGGCATGATCCTCGCGTTCGCGGTGCTCCTCGGGATGCTCCTGTACTACGCGCAATTCAGCGGAGCCATCCGGTGGCTGCTCGGGGTCCTCGCGTTGGCGGCCCTCGCGGGGATCGCGTGGGGTCAGATCCGGCGGCGGACGGCGGAACCGGCGCCGCTCGTCGGCCCGCGGTCCCCCGAGACGAGCCGCGATGGCGAGCTCGACTTGTTCGCGGCCGCCGTGCGACGGGCGTCCCGCGGCCTGCCCTACAGCCAGGTCCTCGTCGCATCCCGCGCGCGGTCGGCGTTCCTCGAGCGGGCCCGGCTCGCCCTCGGCCTCCCGCCCGAGACGATCCGCGACGCGCAGCGGGACCCGGGCGCGCTCCGGCGGCTGTTCGGCGACGACGCCCTCGTGGACTTCCTGTATCTCGAGGCGGGCGACCTCGACGATCGGTTCGCCTGGGTCCAACGGGCTCGCGCCCGAGGCAGTTTCGACCGCGAGTTCCGCGACGTCCTCGCGCGGATGGAGGCGTGGCGGTGAACATCGCGTCCGTCCGGGAGGTCGGGGGCGATCTCCTCGACGCGGTCGAGACCGTGATCGTCGGCAAACGCGCGGTCCTGGAACGCGTCCTCTGGGCGATCCTCGGCGACGGTCATCTCCTGATCGAGGACGTCCCCGGGTTGGCGAAGACGTTGATCGCGAAGTCGTTCGCCGCGGGCCTGGGCCTCTCGTTTCGCCGCATCCAATTCACGCCGGACCTGCTCCCCGCGGACATCACGGGGACATACGTGTTCGACCGCAAGACCGGCGACTTCGTCCTTCGACGGGGTCCGGTCTTCACGAACGTGCTCCTCGCGGACGAAATCAACCGGGCGCCGCCGAAGACGCAGAGCGCGCTCCTCGAGGCGATGCAGGAACGCCAGGCGACCCTGGAGGGGGAGACGTTCCATCTGGACCGGCCGTTCTTCGTGATCGCGACGCAGAATCCGATCGAGCACGAGGGCACGTACCCGCTCCCCGAGGCCCAGGTCGATCGCTTCCTCCTGAAGATCGACGTCGGCTATCCGACGCGGGAGGGGGAGATCGAGGTCCTCGAGCGGCGCCGGAGGCGTCGCGCCGACGATGCCACGCTCGAAGCGGTCACGACGCCGGACGAGGTGCGCGCCCTGCAGGCCGCGATCGAGGACGTCCACGTGGAACCGGCGGTCGAAGGATACATGGTCGACATCGTGGCGGCGACCCGGGCCCACAGCCAGGTCGACGTCGGCGCGAGCCCACGGGGGTCGCTCGCCTTGCTCAAGGTGTCGCGCGCCCGCGCCGCGATCGCCGGACGGGATTTCGTGACGCC
>VBLR01000161.1:12379-12653 GCA_005878665.1 Methanobacteriota archaeon
CGGTCGCGATGCCGGCGCTCGCCCATCGGATCATCCTGAAACCGGATCCCTGGATTCGAGGCGTCCGGACCGCCTCGATCCTGGCGGACGTGCTCGGGCAGGTCCCCGTGCCCAAGGTGCCGTGACATGCGCACGCCCCTGTCGAGTGGCCTCGCGGCGGCGTCCCTCGGGCTCTTGATCGCGGGGCTCGCGGTCCGGAGCTGGCAGGTCATCCTGCTCGCATTGCCGCCAGTGATCGTCCTGGCCGTGGGTTCTCTGTTCCCGCCGGCGAGGC
>VBLR01000162.1 GCA_005878665.1 Methanobacteriota archaeon
TTCATCGACGAGTAGACGATGTTCGAGATCAGCTTCGCACTCTCCTTGACGGACACCGGGTAGCCGCGACGCAAGGCGAGGAGCCGCCGTTCGGCCTTCGCCAGGTTCACGAGGTACTCGGCATCCGACATCGCACCGGCGATCGCCACCGCGGTCGCGCCATCGAGGGAGAAGATCTTCTGGACCACTTTCGATCCGACGAAGAACCCCTTCGAGGCGCGCTTGTCCGCCGCGAGGACGACGCCGTCCTTGCTTCGTATGCCCACCGTTGTGGTCATGTTGAACCTCGGATCCCTATGTGGGCGGTCGGGTAAGTTGATTCAAGTTCCGGAGACCAAGTCACACGATGGCCAGCACGGTCGCTCGAGACGACGGGCTTTCTAAACTGACCTGGGGGTCAGGTCCGGGCTCAGTGCTTCCTCGTCCGAAGCGCCCAGGCGACCAGGAAGAGCGCGCCGAAGATCCCCGCGGGGACCGCCACGAGGAACCCCAACGCTTTGGCGTCCATTCCCGCCGGTCCCCCGCCAATCGGTTCCGAAATCGAACGGACTTGGACTTGGTGCTCGCCGCTCGACTGATCCCTCACTTCGTTGCCCCACCGATCGTTCGCGAGGACGTGATACAGAATCGCGGGCGTGACCGGCGTGGAAGCGATGCTGGGAGAGCTGAGGACGATCAGGACGGCCAGGACCCAAAGCGGAGCCTAGGGTACAATCCCGACCTCGCGGCGCAGCCTCCCCTTCCTCGCCGTCATCTCCCATTTCGTCATGGGTCCAGGCGGTATTTCTCGATTCCTCCGATCGGCTTGCCAATTGCGATCACATGATCGCTATGTAACTGCGGGTTTCATCCTCTTCGTTCCGGAAGTCTTCGCAGTCGGTGTCAGGAGTCGTTCCCTCGCGTCGGGGACGAACAGGAAATAGAGGAGGGCCATCCGAAAGAGGCTCGTCGTTTTCATGCCTCCCATCTGCAGAACCGAGCCTAGTTCGGGAAAGCAATCGAAGAACAGATCGTGAGCGAGTGCTTCATGGCCCACGGTTTTCATGGTCGTCAAGAGCGATTTCATTTCCGGCTCCGACATCGTCCAACGTCGATCTTTCCGAGGCATGACAATCCCCGGATTTCACAACGAGGAGCGCGCCTTAAAGCGACGAGCCGCTCGAAGACCCAAACCACAGTGTCGTGTCAAGAAACAAGTGGTATTTTGCGTAAGTTGACACGGGGCAGGCCGACTCACGCGCTGATTCCGCGATCCGCCTTTGAGGAAATCTCTCGCGACACGTGGTGGAACAGCTCGTAGCCGAGTCGCGTCGCCTCGTCGAAACGGCCGGGCGAGTCCACCTTCGCGGTCATCGTGAGTTGACCGGGCCGGACGAGGATCTCGATTCCGATCGTGTCGTCCTCGAGCGCCCAGCCCAGCCGAAGGCCCTCGTCCGACTCCGAGAACCCGTACCAACGCAACGGGCCGATCCATGTGCCGCGCAGCGCGCCGACCAGCCCCCGCAGGTCGACATGAGCCGGGAGCGAGGTCTGGAGAATCGTCGCGTTCGGCCCGACGGGCTTCAGAGAGCTCGGACTCAAGAAGCCGAGGGCGCGCCGCGAGACACGATACCCGAGGTCCGTCCGCTCCACGAGTTCGCTGTCGGCGAGTCGGTGGAGCGCTCGGGAGAGCTGCTCCGGATGGATGCCGAGGCGTCGCCGTAATCCTTGAAAGGCGACCTGAGAATCCGGATCATGGGACAGGAACTCGAGGACCTCGCGGTCATGGTCGCGCAAGTCGTCGAGAGCCTCTCGCGCCGACGGGTCCACGGAGGTCGGTACCATGGTGAATGGACACACGGCGGCGGTTTGCTTTAAGGCTGAGGGTCACGCGTGTCGATGTTGAGAATGATCGGCTCAGCGCTCCCCCGGAACGATTCTCGCTGATGGATGGTTGCGTGATGGCCTTCAGGCCGCGAGACGTCCCTTGTCCACGACGACTTTCGTCCCGACGCGCACGGTCGCGTTCGTGAGACGGCCCTGGAAGCCGAAGTTAGAATGGTTTTTCCCGCCATATTCGGAGTTGTCGCCGATCCCGATCTCGACCGCGCCGGAGACGAGATCGTCTTGGAGGAATCCATAGCTCGCCGCCGGGTTCAAGCCAATTTGAAGCCAGCCGAGTCGGTCCTTCGCGCCCGTCGCTCGGTCGTACTGGCTCCGGATCGACTCCTCGTTCGTCCCGGCGCTCCAGGTGGCCTTGCCGTCCTTGAACTGGAACGCGACATCGGTGACCTGAAGTCCCAGATAGGGCACGGGCCGGTCAAATCGAACGACGCCCTCCGCGGATGTCTCGCCCGGGCACACGATCACATATCCCGGCGGGACGTTCGTCATGAACTCGCCCTCCTTTACGTCTTGAGCGTCGACGATGCCATCGTCCGACTGCGCGGCGCGGCCTTTCAACTCGCAGACGAACCGCGTGCCGTTCGGGGCGCTCACCTCGACCTCTGCGTCTTTCGAGAGGAGTGCCGCGAGCTTCTTCCCCTTGCGCGAAATTGGATTGAAGTCCACGGAACTCGCGCGGAGGATCATGTCCCGCCACGCATCGAATTCAAAGCCGTACGACCGCGCGCGCTCGCGGCTCACATAGCCCAAGAGGACCCGCGCGCCGCGGAGGCCCGCCCGTTCCGCGCGGCGATACCAGTCCGAGTTGTACGACGTCGCGGCTTGGGATTTCTCCATGTTCTTCCGGTACCGCGCAATGTCCGCGGGGCCCGGGAAGAAAACGTACGCGTCCGCCTTCGACAGCGCAGCCCATTCCGCCGCGGAGACTTGCCCGAGTTTCGTGGACGGGAGGTTCTCGACGGATTTCCAGTGCGTCTCCTCGTCCTCCAGCAGGAGCATCGGACGAGCGCCGACGGCGCGCAGTTGGTACACGACCTCCTTGGCGGCATCGAGGCCGTGATTCCAGCACTCGACGATGACGTTCTCTTTCGGTTGGATGTGCAGGCTTCGACGGACAACATTCTTCGCGAGCGCTTCGTAGTCGGACGTGGCCATCGCCCCAGCGCCGACGAACCCGGGTCGCGGATAAATAGGTACGCTCTCCGGGCGAAGGGACCTTAGGACCGTCTTCCGTTCCGGTCGCGCGGGAGACGAGTTGTTTGGTCAGCGCGGAAACGCTCTCGACCCGGGAGAGCGCCACGCTTCGGCTCCTCGCCGACACCTTGGTGCCATCGCTCGCGGTGGAACCGGATTCAGATGGTTTCTACGCGCGCAGGGCGAGCGATCTCGCGGTCGACGGGGACGTCGCCCGCATCATCGAGCGTTACGTTTCCCCGCAGCAGAGAGCGGACTTCCGTCGGCTCCTCCGGACGATTGAGAGTCGAGGGGCGAACCTGCTCCTTTCAGGGAGTCCGCGTCGGTTCTCTTCGGAGAGCCAGGCGGAACGAGAGCGGTTTTTGCTTGGGTGGGCACACAGTCGCTTCGGGGTCAAGCGACGAGGGTTTCAGGCCGTGAAACGCCTCGTTCTGTTTCTCACCTATGCGAAAGCCGTCGACCATGGCGTCAATCCGAACTGGCCCTCGATCGGCTATGATGGTCCTCGATCCTCCGAGATATCGACCGCGCCCGATCGGTCCGAAGGTCGGATCGAGCCGCTACGACCGATGCAGGAAGCGACCCTGGAGGCCGACGTGTGTATTGTCGGCAGCGGCGCGGGAGGCTCGGTGATCGCCGCGAAACTCGCGGAATCGGGCCATCGCGTCGTGGTCCTCGAAGCCGGGCCGTATCGCACGGCGGACGACTTCACCCAGCGGGAAGCGGACGCGTACGACACGATGTTCCAGGGCCATGGCGTCCTCACGTCACGAGACTCGGCGTTCAGCGTCCTCGCCGGCCAGACCGCGGGCGGCAGCACGACGATCAACTGGATGACGTGCCTCGAGCCACCGCGATGGGCCCGGGAGGAATGGGACACGGAGTGCGGCCTGACCGGAGTGGCCTCGCCCGCATTCGACGCGTTCATCGACGAGATTTGGAACCGACTTCATGTGAACGTCGACGAGAGCACCGTCAATCCGTCGAACGACGTTTTGCGTCGCGGCAGCGAAGCCCTTGGCTACAGCCTCGGCGTCGATTACGACGTGATTCCTCGGAACGCGCTTGGCTGCGCGGACCGATGCGACTTCTGCTTCTTCGGGTGCGTATACAATGCGAAGCGGTCCGCCCTCGTCACGTATCTGCCCGACGCCTACCGCGCAGGAGCTCGGTTCCTCTTCGACACGAAGGCCGATCGCGTCGTGATTGAAAGCGGCGAGGCACGAGGCGTCGAGGCGACCTTCCGGAGCGACGGTCGCGAATTCCCCATCCACGTTCGGGCGCGGACCGTCGTCGCCGCGGGGAGCGCGATCCAGACGCCCGCCCTCCTGTTGCGGTCCGGTGTGCGGTCTCCGGGCGTGGGCATCGGGCTGCGGCTCGATCCAACGACCGCCCTGTTCGGGGAATTTCCACACCCGGTCCGAATGTGGAGCGGGCCGATGCAGACGATCGTCGTGCGCCGGTTCCAGGATTCGGACGAGGGCCACCACGGCCCCTGGCTAGAGAGCGCACCGGGGCATCCCGGACTCTCCGCCCTCGCGATCCCCTGGACGAGCGGACGCGCCCACAAGGACGCCATGCGTCGCCTCCATCGCGCGGCGTCGACGATCGTGCTGGTGCGCGACGTCGCCGAAGGTCGCGTGACGATCGACCGTCGCGGCGAACCGATTCTCGACTATCAGCTCTCGGCCCGAGATCGCCGGAACCTGACCCGCGGATTGCAAGAGGCCGCGCGAATTCATCGGGCCGCCGGCGCCTGCCGCATCGGTTCCCTTCATCTTCGGGAGTGTTCCGCGGGCGACGGCAGCCATCCGATCCGCCCGGGGGAACTCGATGCATTCGTCGAGCGTCTCGGACGCCTGGGCATCCGCGAGAACGGGGTCGCCCTGTTCTCGGCTCACCCGATGGGCTCGGCTCGTGCCGGGTTGAATCCGAAAACCTCGGCCGCGAAACCGACGGGCGAGTCCCACGAGGTGCGGAGTCTATGGATCGGGGATGGGAGCATCCTGCCCACGGCCCCGGGCGTGAACCCCATGATATCGATCATGGCCGTCGCCCTCCGGACGGCGGGGTTCATCCGCGAGCGCCTGGCGACTTTGAAGTAGCTGTCGTCGACCTCGCTCCCGGGCCTCAGTCCTCGAGGATGTAGAACTCGTTCCCGTCGGGATCCTTGAACATCGCGTAGGTTCCCCAATCTTCGCTCGTGGTCGGCGTGGTGAAGTCGACCCCTGCTTTCCGAAGTGCCTGCTCCTCCTTCTTGACGTCCTTCGAAACGAAGGAGATTCCGGAGTTGCCAGGTTCGAGCGGATAGTACCCCTCGCAGAGATGGAACGCGACGTTCTCGTTCTTCGGGGCCACGGTGATCCAGTGGCCTTGGTGGTCCCGGATTTCGAAGCCGAGCTTCTCCGTGTACCACTTGGCCGATTTCTTCGCGTCGGAGACGACGAGGGCGATCGTGGTAAGGCGCATCATGGCGACGGGATTCGCTCGCGGTCCATAAAGACAGCGGACCGCGGAAAGGCTCATGTCCCCTTCCTGGTTGTGCCGGACATGGCCCCCTCGCGCCGACTCGAGCTCGCGAAGGCGCTGGCGAACGAGCTGAAGGAGCGACAGGGTCGGAACCTCGTCGCGGTCGGCGTGTACGGGTCCGTGGCTCGCGGAGAGGAACGCGCGCATTCCGACGTCGACGTGCTCGTCGTCGTTCGACGCCCGCGGGCCGCGATTCATCACGTCGTGAGAGATGGCGTCCTCCTCACGATCCTGCAGCAGACGCCCGAGCAAGCGAGGGCCGAGGTCCTGGGCGCCCGGCCGGACCTGAACGCTGCACTCGGCGGCTGGCGTTCGTTGAAACCCTTGTATGATCCATCCGGACTGTTGCGCGCGCTCATGAAACGGGCGAAGCACCCGACCGCGGCGCAATTCCGGGAGGCCGCGCGCCGAGCGCTCATCGAGACCTACGAGGACCTTGGGAAAGTTCGCAATGCGGTCGCTGCCGAGGACGAAGAGGAGGCGCGCGAGATGGCGATTTGGTACTCCGGTGCGGCCGCTGGCGCACTCCTCGACCTCCATTCCCATGTCCTGCGGACCGGCCGGCGCGCGTTCGTCGCGATTCGCCAATACGGGGCCGTGGGCGAAGCGATTCGACGACTTCGGCATGAGACCCTGTCCCTTGAGGAGACACGCCGGCTTGCCGAGGCTTCGTGGGCGGACCTCCTCGCCCTCGCCCGGCGACAACGGGTTCGTCTTCCAACGTTCGCGGGAGCCCGTGGAAGCCTTTAGGCCGAAGAACCCGTTGACGCCTAGGAGAGAGGGTCCGACATCGGCGTCACGGGATTGGCTGCGTCCCTGCTCGGCTCGGAGTCGGTCGACGTCGTCGCGTATCTCATTAGCTTGTTCCTGTACTCCATCGCCGCGGCCGTGATCCTCCCGATCCCGGTCGAGGCGCTCCTGCTGCTCGGGACCGGGATCGACCCCGCGATCAAGGCGATCGTCCTCGGACTCGGAAAAGCGGTCGGGGCGATTGTGGTCTTCTTCGTGGGGAACAAGGTGAACCCGTTCCTCGAGCGGTGGATGGAGCGCCATCCGATCGGCCAGCGCGTCCTGAAGCTGCTCGAGGCGTTCGTGCGGCGGACGGGGTGGGTTGGGCTGACGATCCTGCTCGCCATCCCGTTCATGAGCGACACCGCGGTGAATTACTTCTATTCCCTGTTGAACGAGGAAGGCCACGCGATCGGGCGGTGGTACTTCGTCCTCGCGAACTTCATCGGCGGCATCGCGAGGGCGTACCTGTTCCTCTGGCTCTTCGTTCGGTGACCGGCGGCGCACTCATCGCGGCGCGATGCCGCGTTTTGAGGCCCGCGCGAACGTCTCCAAGAAGCCCCAGGTCAGGTCGCTCGCGGTGATGATCCCCTCGACGTTGTCAAGGTGCGTGACGACGACCCATCGGGTCTTCTTGTCCAACATCACCCGGGCGGCCGCGCGCAGCGTCGTCAGCGGGCTCACCGTCGCGACCGGAGACGTCATGACGTCCCGGACGAGGATCTTCGAGGGGTTCTTCTCTTTCGAGGTGACCTGCCACAGAATGTCCCGGTCCGTGATGAGGCCGATCGGCCGTCCGTGCTGAACGACCACCAATCCGCCGATTTTCTTGGCCGCCATTCGCTTCGCGGCGTCGAGGACCGTGCGATCCGGGTCGATGACGATCACGTCACGCGTCATCACGTCCCGGACGAAGACCATCGCCTGCCCTCCCGGGTATCGCTGCGGCGCATCAAGACTTTCTCGCTCGGCGGCCGTCATCGGTCGTGTGGCGAGCGTTCATATAGCCCCTGAATCATCCGAGCCCGTCCTGCCGGGGCGGGGCGAGGAGATTGGTTTTCGATGCCTTCGAACATGATGGACATGAAAATGGTCCAGTGCGATTGTGGCTTCATGATGCAGAGCCACAGCGAGAACGAGATCGTCAAGATGACTCAGATGCACGCGAAGGAGACGCATCATCAGGAGATGTCCGCGCGTGAAGTCAAGGGCATGATGAAGCCCGCCATGATGATGAAGTAGACGCTCGGAATTCGCAGCCTTCGCCGCGGCTAAGCGGCCGCCGTCTCAGGCGGGGGCCGCATCGCTTCCGGCACGGCTTCCGGTCTCGTCCAGGGCAGTCGTTGTCCGAGGGCGCTCAGGCGCAGCCGGTTGCGGCATGCCGGGAACCGACTGCATCCGAGGAACGACCAGCCGTTCCGGGCGCGTCGGCGCACCATGCGACCGTCGGGGCACGCGTCGCACGGACCATAGTCTTTCTCCAGGAACGTCGCATCGCGCAGCCAGCGGACCAGCGAGGGCTGGTGGGCCCTGAGTTCCGCGAGCACCTCGTGCAAGTCACGCCGCGACTCGTCGACGACTTCCGCGAGGGTCGTGCGGCCTTCCGCGATCGCGGTCATGCGGTCCTCGAGATGCTGGGTCATCCCTGGGTCGGTGACATCCGGACCGTAGATGGTGAGGGCGTCCACCAGGGCCCGCCCCGCGGCCGTCGTCCGGATCGAACGGCCGCTGACGTATTGCCGGCGGAACAGGAGGTCGAGGATTTCATGCCGCGTCGACTTCGTCCCGAGGCCGAGCCGCTGCATCGCGAGGAGGAGCGTCCCTTGCGTGTGCAGGGACGGCGGCATCGTGTGATCTTCGACGATGCGGACCTCGCGGACGGCGAGTTCTTCGTCCTCTCGGAGGGGTGGAAGATCCGTCACCTTGCGGTCCTCCGGCAGGATCTCCCGCCAGCCCGGTTCGACCGTCGCCTGACCGACCGCCACGAACTCCGTGTCCCCGACGCGAAGATGGACCTCGGTGATGGTCGAGAGGCTCGGGGGCGACAACGTCGCGAGGAAGCGGCGGGCGATCATGTCGTAGACCGATGCTCTGACTCCCGCACGGCGCTTCGCCGGTGCGGCAGTCGGATGGATGGGCGGGTGATCGGTCGTGTGGATTGGCCCGTGGCTCGCCTCGAGTTCCGGACGCTCGAGGAGGCGCTCGACGTAGTCCTGATACGGGGACTTCCGCAATCGGTCGAGAATCTCCCGGACGGGTAGGGATGGCGGGTATACCGTGTTGTCGGTCCGAGGATAGCTGATTTCTCCGCGGACGTACAATTCCTGAGCGGCGGCCATCGCTCGGGACGCACTGTGCCCCAGCCTCGAAGCGTGGGCCAGGAACGACGTCGTGTTGAACGGGGCCGGTGGCGGCTCGCGTTGCTCCCTCCGCTCGATCCGCTGGACCTTTGCAGTATCTCCCAGTCCCGCCAACGCCACGAGGGCCCGCGCGCCGCTCTCGTCCCAGAAGGGTCCGCCGACCGCGGACGCCTCGAATGGCGGGTCGCCGGTGACCAGCACGACGTTCCAGAACGGCCTTGGCACGAAGTCTTCGCGGTCCCGCTGCCGGTCCGCCGCGAGGCGCAACGTCGGCGTCTGGACGCGACCGGCGGAGAGCACTTGCCGCTCGGATCCACACTCGACGGTCAGGAACCGCGTGAGGACGGCGCCCCATGCGAGGTCGATCCGTTGTCGGGCCGCCGCCGCCTCGGCCAAGGCCCAATCCGGTTCGACCAGATTCTCGAAGGCGCGACGGACCTCGGACGTCGTCATCGCGCTGAACCGGGCCCGCCGGGCGGGAAGGTCGGGATGTTTGTGCCGGATCGTTTCGAGTGCCTCGACGCCGATTAACTCGCCTTCTCGGTCGTAGTCGGTCGCGAGGACGACCTCGTCGATCGAGTCCGCCAGACCGCGCAGGGCATCGTGCAGGGCGGGGGGAGACTCTTGTCGGATCGGCTCGAGATCGACCAAGGCATCGAGATCCGTCGCCGCCCAATCGCGGGCCGACTCCGGATAATCGATCTCGACGATGTGGCCTCGGAGAGGAAAGACGATGACGTCGTCCCCACCGGACGAGAACGTGAAGTAGCTGGAGACGTCTGCCCGAACCTTCTCAGCCATCCCTTCTGACAGGATTTGGGCCAAGCGGCGGGCAGCGCTGAATTTCTCGGCTAGGATGAGCCGCCGCAAGATGCCGGCTCATTTGTCCAGCCTGTACTTAACAATGTTGATGTCGGACATTGACTTTTCGCGCATGAGCGCGAAGGCGTCAGACAAAGGGCCGCCATACGGTGGAGGCTGCCTTCTGAAACACCATCCATTCTCACGATGCGGTTCGCCATCAAAGCGTGTCGGCTGAGTGGACCGACGACGTCAGAATTCGAACAAGCCGACCGGATCCGAGGGCCGCAACCGCCGCAGCGGATGCCGGCTCTCCGCCAGGCGCAGCCGTTCATCGATCAGCGCGGACACCCGCTCATCCTCGATCGGGACGAACGGGCGAACTCCGAGCTCCCTCGCGATGGCTTCAGCCTCCCGCGGGTACCGACTCAACAGGTTGGACAGGGCGAGCGACTCGGCCATGCCGACGGACCGGCTCGACAAGAAGCGCTCGAGGGCTAGGAGGTCCCGGGCGTACGACGCGTCGGGCTCGTAGCGGCGCTCAAGGATGGCGCTACGGACGAAGTCCGTCCGCGTGGCAACAGTCACTCCCTCTGTCATGGGCGAGCCCTGCGGACGCGGGGAGTGGGTTATAGCTTTTGTCGTGAGATTATCCGTCAAATGACGAAGTTCCCGTCAAGCGTCGAAAACGAGCGACCGCGGTGTGACTCACGGATCGCTGCAGTCCCGCGTGTACCCGCATCGATGGCAGATGACCTTGCAGTTGCGCTCGTAGGTCGGTCCCCCGCAGACGTCGCACGGGTCGACGGCGGTCGGCGTCGCGGCCTTGAGCGGCTTCGCGGCGCTCGGTGCGGCCCTCATGTACGAAGGGCCATCGCAATCTCGGAAGAAAAGACTCGCGCTCGATTCGTCTGCGTGGCCGCAAGATGAAGTTTGGAGGACTAACCCGTTCACGAACGAAGCCCGGGGAAGTCGTCTAGGACGACCATCGCCGCGTTGCGGCCCGGAGCACCGGTGACGCCCCCTCCCGGGTGGGCGCTGCTGCCGCAGAGGTACAACCCTCGCACGGGCGTCCGGTAGCCGGACCAGCCGGGGAGAGGCCGGAAGGAGAACAGTTGATCCGGCGTCATGTCGGTCTGATAGATGCAACCGCCTGGGAGGCCCCACTCCCGCTCCATGTCGAGCGGCGAGATGACCTCCCTTGCTTCGACCGCATGCGTTACGTTCGGAGCGAACCGGGCGAGCGTGTCGAGGATCGTGTCCCCGACATCTTCCTTGCGATCGTCCCAGTTTCCGTTCCGGAGTCTGTACGGGGAGTACTGCGAGTAGATGGACAACGTGACTTTGCCCGACGGTGCGAGGCTCGGATCCGTCACGGAGTGCAAGACGCAGTCGAGGAACGGCTCGTTCGAAGGCTCGCCCCATTTCGCATCGTCCCAGGCCCGCTCGAGATAGTCGATGGACGGACAGATGTCGAGGTACCCTCGGTGGTGCGGCTGGACGGTCTTGCCCGGTCGGGCCGTGAAATCGGGAAGCTCCGTGAGGACGCAATTCACTTTCGTCACGACGCCCGTCGCCTTGATGCGGCGGACCTGCGCGAGGAACTCGGGATCCACCGCGTCCGGAGCGACCAGTTGTTCAAACGTCGTTTTCACGTCGACGTTCGCGAGGATGGCGCGAGCCATCACGCGCTTCCCGCCCGCGAGTTCCACCCCGATCGCTCGCCCGTCCTTTGTGAGGATCCGATGGACCGCCGCCGACGTCTGAATCGTGGCGCCGTGGTGTCGGGCCGCCTTCGCGAGCGCTTGGGAGATGCCACCCATGCCGCCTTTGGAATACCCGAACGTTTGCTTGACTCCGTTGATCTCATGGAGGAGCATGTGGCCCAGCATCAACGCGGTACCGGGCGTCTTCGGACCCGCCGGGAGGCCGATCGTCGTCCCGGTGGCGAGCATTGCCTTGACCTCATCGGATTCGAAGAACTCGTCGAGGAGGTCCGCGGCACTCTGCAAGAGGAGACGCTTCGCCAGTTCTTCCGCCTCGGCGCCTTTGAACATCCCGAGCAGATCGGGCAACGGGGGCGGGGATTCGAGGACCATCGCCTCGATGAGCTCCATGACCTCGGTCCAGAACGCCACGTACTTCGGATACGCCGCCGCGTCGTTCTTCGAGAACCGCGCGAGTTCCTTGTGATTCCGCTCGGCGTCGTTCCACAAGAGGATCGAGTCCCCGTTCGGGAACGGGAGGAAAAACTGCGGATCGAACGCGTGGACCTCGTAGCCGAACCGCGCGAGTTCGAGGTCGTGAATGATCTCCGGCCGCAACAAGCCGGCGGAGTAGGCGAGCCGCGAGAACTTGACGCCAGGGAAGACCTCCTCCGTGATGCTGGCCCCGCCGACGATGGGCCGCCGTTCGAGGACGACGACTTTCAGCCCGGCCTTCGCCAGGTACGCCGCCGAGACGAGACCGTTGTGACCTCCGCCGACGATCACAGCGTCCCGTGTCCGGTCCACGATTCGAGGAGCGCGGGACACCTACGTATCGTTAGTGGCCGTCACGCGATCGCGTCTCCATCAAACTATAAGCCGCCGTCTTCCTTCCCTGCGGGCGTGGGCCAGAAACGGGGAGGCCGGCGCAAAAGCTCCGGGAATACGGGGATTCTCGGGCAACTGGGAAAGGGCGTTGTCCTGGGCGATGGTGGCTACCTGCTCGAACTCGAGAAGCGCGGCTACGTTCAGCCCGGGCCTTTCACGCCGGAGGTCGTCCTCGAGCATCCCGCCGCCGTGAAGGAGCTGCACCAGGAGTTCCTCGACGCGGGCGCGGAGGTCTTGCAGTCCCTCGCCTTCTATGCGAGCAAAGAGAAGCTCGCGACGGTCGGATATGCGAATAAGGTGCGCGACATCAACCGCGCCGCGGTCCGCCTCGCCCGCGAGGTCGCCGGCGATCGGGCGCTCGTGGCGGCGAACCTCAGCCTGACGTGGATGTTCGATCCGAAGGACAAA
>VBLR01000163.1 GCA_005878665.1 Methanobacteriota archaeon
CCTTTCGGTCCGCGGCCTCGCCGAGGCCGAGCTCTTTCAGGAGCGCCCTCGCGCGTTCCTTCAGCTCGGAGCCATCCATGTCCTGGAGGTGTCCCCAGTAGACGAGGTTCTGGTAGCCCGTCATCAGAGGGTAGGAGCCGGGCTTCTCTGGCATGTACCCGACGGAAGTCCGAACGGCCATCGGGTCGCTTCGGATGTCGTGTCCGTCCACTTCAGCGGTGCCGTCGGAAGGCGTGAGAACGGTCGCCAGGATCCGGAGGGTCGTCGTCTTGCCGGCACCGTTGGGCCCGAGGAATCCGAAGACCTCGCCCCTCGGTACGTCGAAGTCGACGCCTTTGAGTGCCTCGACCGAGCTCCGGAATCCCGCATACCGCTTGCTGAGACCGTGGACGCGGATGGCCCAAGTCGTGGCGGCGCACCTCCCTCCTCGGCGGCTTGCCGCCGACCGGGGGGGATCAAGCGCCTCCGAACAATAAATGCTCTGTACACCGGGAGTCGCCGCACTCGTCCCGCGGCGACTGCCCGTCCATGAGCGTCGCGAATCGACGATCGCCGAGCTTGCGCCACTCTCCTGTCCGTCAGTGAACCATGCCGATTGCGACGGAGATTCGCTTGTATCGATTCCGGATCGTGACTTCGGTCACGCCCGCGACCTCGGCGACTTCCTTCTGCGTACACGGCTTGTTGCAGAGAATCGCGGAAATGTAGATCGTGGCCGCGGCCACCCCACTCGGCGCTACGCCGGACGCGAGTTCGTCCTTCTCGACCTTGTCGAGGATCTCCTTCGCCTTCCGCTGGACGTCCATGTCCAGCTCGAGGCGGTTGCAGAACCGGGCGATGTAGTCCCGAGGACTCTGCGGCAAAAGCTTGAGCCCCAGTTCGCGGACGAGGGTCCGATACGTCCGTCCGATCGACTTGCGGTCCACGCTGGACTTTGAGGCGATTTCGTCCAGGGTCCGCGGCACGCCGGACTGCCGACACGAGGCATAGAGGGTCGCGGCGACGACCTCATCAATCGACCGCCCGCGGACGAGATTCTTCGTCGAGGCCCGCCGGTACAGGACCGCGGCATTCTCGCGGACGTGACGGGGCAACCCCATCTTCGAGGCCATCGTGTTGATCTCCGTGAGGCCCTGGGCCAGCGAACGCTCCCCGCTCTTCGACGTCCGGATGCGGTGCTGCCACTTCCGTAGGCGGTAAATCTGGGCCCGCGACTTGTGGGGGATCTGTCGGCCGTACGCGTCCTTGTTCCGCCAGCCGATCGAGGTCGAGAGGCCTTTGTCGTGCGCCATGATCGTGCTTGGCGGCCCCGCCCGCTCGCGCGACTCGCGCTGCTCCGAGTCAAACGCCCGCCACTCCGGGCCTTCGTCGATAATCATGTCGTCGAGGACCAACCCGCAGTCCTCGCAGACGATCTCGGCACGGGAGTAGTCCCGCACGAGGTGGTCACCGCGGCATTCCGGGCACTGGGTTGTGATCTCTACCTCTCGCACCTTATCCGTCCTCCCCCGACAGAAGAATAGAATCCTTACGAAACAGGAATTATTTAACCCTTCGTCCGGACGCCGCGTCGTCTCGTCGCAAGATCCGCACCGCTTTTGTCGCGCGACTGCACGTCCGGTCCTCGGGCTCGGAGAACGGCGTCAGCCCGGGCGCCTCAAGGACGAATCTCGACGAATTCACCGTTCCGAAACATCCGCCAGCGGCCCGGGAGCGTCGGGAGCACTTCGGAGCACACCACGCGGGCGTCGTCCGTCCCGGTCTCGTGGAGGGTGTAATACGGCACACACGTTCGGGCGTCCCGGTGCGCGATGACGCGATTGCCGTCGATGAGGACGAACGTGTACGATTCGACTTTCCGCGGGAACTCTGTATCGATGGCCGCCTTCGCCTTCGCGATCGCTTGCTTGAACTCGGCGATGGGCCTTTCTTCGGTCCCGAGCGACTCGACGAACCGGTCGTAGATGAACTGGGAGTCGATGTTCCCGTCCCGGACGCCGAAATCCTCGATCTCGCCGTTGTGGGCGAAGAACATGACCCGGCCGTCTACCTCGCGACGGAACGGATGGGAATACCGCTCCTGGATCGTGTCCTTCTTTGACGCGTACCGAAGATGGGCCACGAGGCTCAACGGCGGGCTGCAGACCCGCGACAGCCGCCTCACCGCGTCCTCGTACCCTGGGTCCTCCGTCGCCTTCCCGGGCCCGCGCGCATAGAACTCTCCTTCCTGACCGACGCACGCGATCCCCCAGCCATCCGGGTGGCCGGATTTTGGATTCGGCTGAGGGCATCCGAAGTCTCGGAAGTTCCTCCCGGTGTCCGCGAGTTGTCGGAACGCCATGAGCGTGTCGACCGGGGCGGGCTTTTGGCTGACGATGGCGAGCATCCGGCACATGTCAGCCCAACTTGTACCCAATCTTCCGGAGGAATGCCATCCGCTCCGCCCGGTCTTTCTCGGTCTCCAGCCCCTTCGTCCGCTCACCGTCGACGACCCCGAGGACGCCTCGGCCCCGCCGCGTCGTGGCGACGACGACGTCGATCGGATTCGCGGTCGCGGCGTACACGGTCACGATTTCGGGCACGTCGCGCAGCGTCCGCAAGACGTTGATCGGATATGCATCCTTCAGGAAGACGACGAAGAAGTGGCCGGCACCGACCGCGAGGGCGTTCTTCGCGGCGAGCGCCCTCAGGCTTTCGTCGTTCCCCTCCACGCGGACGAGGCACGGCCCGGAGGCCTCGCAGAATGCCACGCCGAATTTGATCCCGGGCACGGAGCCGACGAGCGCCTCGTACACGTCTTCCGCCGTCTTGATGAAGTGGGTCTGACCGAGGATCACGTTCAGCCCGCCCGGGTTCTCGATGGGGACCAGTTCTGTTTCTACCGGCATCGTCAATGTATCGGACCGCGTGAATTAAAGTCTTCTTCTCGCGAAAGTGGAGGTACGCTACGTGCACGCGCAAGGCAAAGGGCCTCGGTCTCCGATCGGAACCGCATGGCGGGAATCAAAGGGTTGTGGGCGATCCTGGGCAGCGTCGACAATGCGGAGGATCGCGAGGATCTCGCGCTCGTGGCGACCGCGATTCAGGTGCATTTCGCGGGCCGGATCGCGCGCGAGCGGTCCGTCGTCGAATTCATGGCGGTTCGGTTTCGCTGGCCGGCCTCGCGAACCCGCCGACGGCTCGGGGCCTTGGTCGAGCTCGGCGTCCTTCGTGTCTCCCGCGACCTGGCGGACAACTGGACCAAGGTGTTCGAGGTCGTCGACCGCCCGCACGTGCCCGCGGCGATCGCCGTCGAGCTCGGCGCATGACCTAAGCGGGGCCCGTCGTGGCCTTCTTAAGCCGCTCGAGGAACCCGGCCGCACGGAGGGGCTGGTAACACAGCATGAGGAAGTCCGACGCCACCAGGACGAAGATTTCGCTCGGCACCGCGCGCACCGATCGGTGGCGAATGGCGGCGATTTCGCCGTCGGCGTGCAACTCGAACGGAAAGCCCATTCTCCGGCTCACGGACGCCAGCCGGTGGACGGCGCTGTTCGGTCGTTCCACGAGGTCGCGGTGCAGGGCCGACTTCGCGGGTTCCACGAATGCGTAGGCAACGACCTCGGGAGCATCGGTAATCCCGGGCAGGGCGTCGTTACGAAGGGCGAATCCGAAGCTGAACCCCGCCACGGAGTCGCGTCGTCCGCGCGAGAACCGATAACCCACGAATCGGCGGCTGGCGACGTGCTTTCGCCGGAAGTTTTCCATCGGCCACCGCAACGGACGTCGAATTCTCTCGAACGTCGCGGCGATCTCCCGGCCTCGATCTTCGTGCATCGCCCCGTCGGAAAACCTTCGCGGCCCATAAGAACTCCGACGGTCCAAAGGGATGAGGCGGCTTCGGAACGTCTCACCACGGGGCAAGCCTAAATAGGCCTCGACCGTTTCGCCGCGCACTGGATTAGGCCCGAGGTCTCCGGTGAGCGAATTTTCCGAATCGTGCCGGCGTGTGGGTCTCGCCGATGGGCCGAAACTCTTCGCTCCGCCGGATGCACCCGAGCACCCGCCCCGGGACCGGACGTTCCTCGTCCAACACGTCCGGCTGGAGATCACGATCGACGACCGCGAGCGCACGGTGTCCGGGACCGTCACCCATCGCCTGTCGCCGATCAATGACGGACTCACCGAAGTCGCGCTGGATGCCGGTGACCTGAACATTCGCAACGTCGTCGACGACGCCGGCCACAACCTGGAGTGGGAACTCCACGATGAAACCCTGTCGATCCGTCTTCCGAAGGCCCGCAAAGCCGGCGAGCCATTGGAACTGCGGATTTCGTACGACGCCAAGCCCCGCAAAGGGATCTTCTTCACCGGGCCCGACAAGGCGAACCCGAAGCGGCCCCGGGTCACCTGGACTCAGGGGGAAGACACCGACAACCGCTACTGGTTCCCCTCGTACGACTATCCGAATCAGCGCTTCACGTCCGAAATCCTTGCGACAGTCGACGAGCAGTACGAGGCCCTGAGCAACGGCCGCCTCGTCAACGTGTCCGCCGACAAACGTCGCAAGACGAAGACCTATCACTGGTCCCTCGACCGGCCGCATTCGAACTACCTGATCGCCCTCGCGGTCGGCGAGTTCGAGTCGAAGGAATGGAACGCCGACGGCGTGCCGGTTCACGCGCATGTACCGAAAGGCCTCGGTTCGTACCTGGATCGGACCTTCAAGAACGTCCCCGACATGGTCCGGTACTTCAGCGAGGCGACGGGCCAGAAATACCCGTGGCCGAGGTACGCGCAGGTCTGCGTTCCGGAGTTCGTCGTCGGCGGTATGGAGAACACGTCGATGACGACCCTGACGGACTACTGCCTCACGGACGAGAAGGCCTACGACGACTATCGGCCGGAGGGGCTCCTGTCCCACGAATTGGCGCATCAGTGGTTCGGCGATTTCCTCACGTGCCGGGCGTGGGGACATCTCTGGCTCAACGAGTCGTTCGCGACGTACTTCCAGGTCCTGTGGTGGGAGCACTTCTTCGGGAAAGACGACGCGCTCATGGAGCTCGAGGCCGACCGGGATAACTATCACGAGGAAGCGAGTAAGAACTACAAGCGGCCGATCGTCACTATGAAGTTCGTCGAACCGTCCGACTTGTTCGACCGCCACACCTACGAGAAGGGCGCGAACGTGCTCCACATGATGCGAAGCGAGCTCGGAGACGGCCTCTGGTGGAAGGCGATTCGGCAGTACGTGAAGAAGTTCGCGGGCCAGAACGTCGAGACGAACGATTTCAAGGAGGCGATCGAGGAGGCGACGGGCCGGAACCTGGACGTGTTCTTCGACCAGTGGCTCTACCACGCCGGGCATCCGGAGTTCGATCTCTCTTGGTCCTGGGACGAATCGGCGAAGCAGGTCGAGCTGCGCACGAAGCAGACGCAGGAGGTCAAGGATCCGGTGCCGCTGTTCAAGCTCTCGGCATCCGTGGAACTCGCCTGGCCGGATCGGACGCAGAAGGAATCGATCCGCATCGAGAAGGCGGACCAGGTGTTCCGGTTCGACGCGCCTCGCCGTCCTCGGGCGGTCTTGTTTGACCCCGATGACACGATCCTGAAAAAGGTGACGTTCAAGAGGCCGCGGGACGAACTGCTGTGGCAACTCGGGAACGTCGACAGGATTTGGCCGCGAATCGATGCGTGCCGGAATCTCGGCAAGCTCGCCGGAGACGCCAAGGCAATCGAAGGCCTCGAGGCCGCCCTGAAGAAGGACACGTTCTGGGCGGTCCGACGCGAGGCCGCCGCCGCCCTCGGCGAGATCGGGACGACGGCCGCGCGAGATGCACTCCTGAGAGGGACGAAGGACAAAGACAGTCGGGTGCGGCGGGGCGTGTACCGCGCCCTCGGTAATTTCCGGAAAGATGACGTCGCATTCAAGGCCCTTGCGAAGGCGTACCGGGAAGACGGCTGGTATTACCCGATGAACGCAGCGGCCCTCGCCCTCGCAGAAACCCGGCACGAACAGGCGTTCGAATCGATCGTGAAGGGGATGGACCGGCGTTCCCAGGGAGAAATCCTTGCGCGAGGGGCGTGCATGGCCCTCGCGAATCTGAGAGACGAACGCGGCTTCCCGGAGCTGGAGAAGCGGACCGCGGACGAATACTTCGAGATGGTCCGTTACGGGGCCGCCTGGGCGCTCGGGAAGCTCGGCTCGTTCCATGAATCGCGGAGGGACGACGTCCTCGAGGACCTGTCGACGCTCGTCCGGGATCCGAACTACCGCACCCGGCTGGGAGCGACGTTAGGGCTGGGGGAACTCGGGTACGCGAAGGCCGAAAACGAGCTCGAACGAATCTCGGAGGCCGAACCGATGAGCAACCTTCGGACGAACGCCCGGAAGGCGATCGCGACTCTCCGTGAGAAACACGCCGAGGTGGCGAAGAAGGTCGAACAACAAGCAGAGCTGGACAAGTTGAAGGACGAAAACAAGGAGCTCCGGTCACGCATGACCGCGATCGAGGCTCGCTTCGAGGCGATCGGAAAGCGGCGGAAACGGTGACCGATTGGCCGCTCCACGAGAACGCAAGAGGCCGGCCGGGGAGTCACACATCCGATTATGTCGGGACGTTTCGGGGGCCCGCGGGCTTCTCGGTAGACGGAAGACCGCGCTTTGATTCGACTGACACGCCCTCGTTCGCGGCCGTCTTGGGTGCGTTGGAGAACTCGAGGACCACCGCGTTCTCCTGAGGTTCCGTCCGAATCCCTCGGCCGCCGAGGTCCGCGAATAGGGCGCGCGCCACCTCCTCGTAGAACAAGGAGTACTTGTGGCCGCTGCCGTGTCTCAAGACGATGACGGTCCGCGAACCGTCTCGCTTTTCTTCGTACTCAAAGGCCCTCGTGTATCTCGATGCGAGCTTGGGTATGACCTGCAGTACCGTCTCCAGGTCCAGATGCTTGAACATGAACGTCGTGAACGCTCGATAGACGTCCTCTCCCGCCCACCGGCCGAGCTCTCGCACCTCGTCCTCGGAGAGGAGACCGATCATTCGTGAGAGGGCTTCCTTCGGCATCGCGGTGAACCCGAACCGATCGGCGTACATGTCCCATTCGACAAGCCGTCGGAGGGCTTTGTTTGCCAGAAAACTGACGGTGACGCCTTCCCGCTCCGCCAATTCGCGGAGCTGCCTGTCGACCGTGTCATCGATGCGAAATGCGCGCGTCGTGGTCTTTCGACCTTGCATCTTCGGTATCCCACGCGGGACCGGGAGGGGGTCGGTGAAAGTGAAGAATGTTTGCGTTCAATTATCAGTTCCGACTCGCCATATGACACCGCGCACAATGTGATGCGATGCAAACGTGATGGCTATCTCGGGTCCGTGCGATACCCCGGTCGGACATGACCCACCTGGTCCGCCACGCCACGAGGCCCAGAATCACTGCGAGCCGCGCCGGCGCCGATGCGGGACCATTGTCCAAAGGAGACGCCTCCATGCAAACTCCTCATGTGCGTGAAACTGCCTGGAATGGAAACAACCGAACCTTCGCCTGGGACCACCTGAAACTCGCCCACACCCTCTTGGACCCCGAGGCCCTCGAGATCTTCCGGTCAACTGCTACGGAAGAGGTGACGGCGTGGGATCTGAGCCGTCGTTGCGGAATGTCGCTCGGTCGGTGCTATCGGTGGTTGCGCCGGCTCGAGTCCCTGGGGCTCATCGTTTCGCGGGAAGGCCGCCCCCAGAGCAGCGGAGTGCCCCCCCGGCGGTACCGATCGGCGCTGCAGTCGATCGGCGTGAGCCTCGCGGACGACCAGATTCGGACCCGCATCGCGGTGAGGGAGGGCTCGAGCCCCCTCGTCTCGGAGTGCGTCACGACGATCGAAGGTTCCGACATGATTCAGGTTCCGGGTGCTCGTTCGCGGCACCGGAAGGGTGGCGCGGAACAAGTCCACTTCATCGACCCGCCGAAGTCGATGCGCGCCGTTCGACGCAACCTCCGGATTAACCTCCCGGCGTTCCTAGAAGAAGAACCCCTCTCCCGCCTTCCGGAGCGCCGGTGAGGTCCATGCAAGCCGGCGAGCTTCAGAAACACGCGGTCCGCCAACCCGTCCAGATCGTCCCGACGCCGGCAGATCGGGAAGTCGTCCAGGCCGCGCAACATCGACTCTTGGAGGACCCGGGAGATGCCGACGCGCTGTTCGCCGTCGCGGCCTGGGATGAGATCGTCGGCGACCTGGACAATGCGATGGACTTGTTGAATCGGCTCGTGTCTAAGGAGCCGGACTACCCCGGTGTCTGGTGGCTGCGCGCTCGGGTCTTGAAGGAGATGGGACGGGAACGCGATGCGATTGCATGCGAACGGATTGCCCGGATCTATGCCGAGCCCGAGCTGCCCGAATGCGTGCGCAAGTTCCCGTTTTGAGCTCATTTCGGGCGTAAGGTCGTACGGTCAAACGGCTCCGCCCGGCGAACCGCGGTGAAACGGCCATTCGAGCTGGACGCCCCGGGACATCACCGCTGCCGGCCCTCGCCGCAGTGAGGCTTAAGTGGGAGGATTTCATCGAGTCCGCTTGTGGCCGTGTCGATCAACCGCAAGCTCACCGCCGGACGGTGGCCGATCGTCAAAGTCTTCCCGGGCCTGGATCGGGACGCCCACTTCAGACGCCTCTTTGACAACGATGGCTTGCGAGAGACGGTCCTGAAGGACACGCTGATTCACCTGATCCCGGAAGATGCCTACGCGTACATCGATGACGAGAAGGGGCACGTCGTGGTCGGCCTGTATTATCTGCAGAGCGGGGAGGAGCGAACGCTCTATCTCGACATCCTTCACGAGCTCGTCCACATTCGGCAGTGGCACGAAGGAAAGAAGCTCTGGGATCGTCGCTACAATTACGTCGACCGGCCGACCGAGGTCGAAGCCTACAAGTTCGCCGTGGAGGTCGGTCGCAAGCTCGGGATGTCGGACCGGGAGATCGCGGACTATCTCCGAGTCGAGTGGACGAGCCGCGAAGAACACGAACGTCTGTGTCGTCGACTCGGTGTCCGTTTGACCGATTCCCGTGCCCACTAGATCCGGCCTGACGATGCGTCCTGGAAAGGGTCAAATCGACCGAGGCCGTTTCGCGCGACGGGAGACCATGGCCACCGTCACCTTCGAGGATTTTCAGAGGATCGAAATGCGCGTCGGTCGGATCGTTGCCGCCGAGGACTTCCCCGAGGCGCGCAATCCGTCGTACAAGCTCCGAGTCGATTTCGGGTCCCACGGCGTGCGCAGGTCCTCTGCCGCAGTCCAACCGTGGTACCACCGCGACGATCTGATCGGTCGGCCGGTCGTCGCGGTCACGAACTTTCCGTCGCGCCAGATCGGTCCGTTCATGTCGGAGGTCCTTTGTCTCGGGGCGGTCCAGACGGATCGACGGGTCATCCTGCTCCGCCCGGACTCGGAGGGAGAGCTCGGTGCTCGGATCGCATGATCCTGCGCGAGAATTCCTCGTCCGCGCCTGCGGCATCCTGGTCCACGATCAATCCGTTCTCGCCCAGGAGGCGGACGATGGCCGAGGAGGCAAGAGTTACGCACTCCCCGGAGGCCATCTCGAATTCGGAGAGAGTCTCGCGGAGTGCATGAGCCGCGAAATCTACGAGGAGACCGGACTCAACGTCGAAGCCGAGAAGCTGGTGTACGTCCACGAGAACTTCTATTCCCTGAAAGGCGTGACGACTCACGAAATCGGGTTCTACTTCCTCGTCGATCTGAATTCCGAGTTCCCCATGCCCGACAAAGCCGGATACATTCCGAGCCGCGAATCACACATCCGCATGCGACTCCTTCCACTCCCGGGCCTTCCCGCGGTCGCCTTGATGCCCCCATTCCTCCGCGCCGAGCTCCCCGGCGATGCCCGTGAGCATTTCGCCCATCCGACCCGTCATCTGATCACCCGGGAGGAGTGATGCTGGCGATTCGAATCCGTCCCCTGCGACAATCCAACTACGACGCGATGATCGAGCTATTCCAGATGTCTGGCCTGAACCCGAAGACCAAGGGACGGGACAGCCCTCGGATGTTCGCCGAACAACTGCGCCGGAACCGCGGCGCATACCTGGGCGCCTTCGATGGAGGGCGACTCGTGGGCACGGTCTTGGGGACGAACGACACGCGCAAGGCCTGGATCAACCGCCTCGCGGTCCATCCCGAATATCGTCGTCGGGCGATCGGGGCCCGCCTCGTACGGGAGTGCGAGCGCGTCCTCCGAAAGCGAGGACTCGAGATGTTCGCCGCGCTGATCGAGCCTGACAACGTAGGGTCGGCCGCGTTCTTCCGGTCGCTCGGGTACGACATCCTGCCGATCCTCTATGCGCGAAAGAAACGGCGCGAAAGCGTCTAAGCAATGACTTTCAATTCCTTCCCGATTTTCTCGTAGGCGGCGAGCGCTTCGTCGAGATCCTCCCGCCGCAGCCCCGCATTGACGATGTTCCGGATCCGAGCCCGGTCCTTGGCGACCATCGGATAGATGATCGGCAACGCGAAGACGCCTTCCTCGAAGAGGCGTTCGCTGAATCGTTTGGCGGTCGCCGAGTCCCCGAGCATCACCGGCGTAATCGGCGTCTCGCTCCGTCCGATGTCGAATCCCATCGAGACGAGTCGTTTCTTGAAGTACTTCGTGTTGGCCCAGAGCTTCTTGACGTGGCGGGGCTCCGTCTCGAGGACGTCGATCGCCGCGGTGCAGGCCGCGGCCACGGCCGGCGGGTGGGAGCCGCTCAAGAGCCACGTCCTCGATTTGTTGAGGGCGTAGTTCCTCAGGTCGCTCGACCCAGCGACGTATCCTCCCACGACGCCGAGGGCCTTGGAGAACGTTCCCAGTTCGATCTGGATTTTCTCCTCCACGTGGAAATGAGACGCGACGCCCCGGCCCCCATCGCCGAGGACGCCTTCCCCGTGCGCATCGTCGACGTAGATCATCGCGCCGAATTCCTCGCCGACCCGAGCGATGTCGCCCACGGGTGCGATGTCGCCGTCCATCGAGAACACGCCATCCGTGATGATGAGGATCTTCTTCGCCCAGCTATCGACCTCCTTGAGAGCCCGCTCGAGGTCCCCGACGTCGCAATGTCGGTAGATCACCCGTTGGGCCTTCGTCAGGCGGACCCCGTCGATGATGCTCCCGTGGTTCAGCTCGTCCGTCAGGATCGCGTCGCCTTCTCCCGCGAGCTGAGGAATGAGTCCCGCATTTCCCGCGAAGCCGCTCATGTAGAACAAGGCCGCCTCCCGACGCTTGAAGCGCGCGATCCGCCGCTCGAGTTCCTCGTGGAGGTCCAAGTTGCCCGCAATCGGCCGGACGCTCCCGCTCCCGGCGCCATGGGTCTTGACCGCCTCCCGGGCGGCCCGCTTCACCTTCGGGTGGTTCGAGAGATTGAGGTAGTTGTTCGAACAGAGCATGATGACGCTCTTGCCATCCACCACGCTGCGCGGCGCGGAGGGCCCCTGAAGGACCCGGAGTTTCCAGTCGAGGCTCTGCGCGACGAGCGCCTCGTACTCCGCGCGCATCCACGAGGTCGGGTCCCGCTTCGACATCGTCACCCCTCCATCGGGAAGGCGACCTTGCCGCAGTTCCCGCTGCGCATCACGCCCATCGCCTCGTTGTAGTCGTCCAGGGGGAACTTGTGCGTGAGGATCGGCTTCAGGTTCACGTTCCCGCTCTTCAGGAGTCCCCCCATCTGCATCCATGTCTTGTACATCAGGCGTCCATGGATCCCGAACATCGACAATCCCTTCGTCACGAACTCGGAGATGTCCAGGCTGAGCGGCTTTGGGAATAGTCCGAGGAGGTGGATCCCGCCCGCCGGCCGGACGACGCGGATCGCCTGCTGGACCGCCGCCTCGCTCCCGGAGAATTCGAGCACCTCATCGACCCCCTCGCCCGCGGTCGCGTCCATCACCTCGTCGACCAGGGAATCTTCGGACCGCAGTACGAGGCTCGCTCCGACCTTGTTCGCGAGGTCCATCCGGTAGCGATTCTTGTGGCCGATCGCAATCACCGTGCGGGCGGCCATGGCGCGGCAGAGCGCGACCGCCATCAAACCGATCGGACCGAGGCCGAAGATCGCGACCGACTTCCCGGGGACATTCGCGTTCGTGACCGTATAGACGGCGTTGCCGAGCGGATCCTGCATCGTGGCGAGATCGAGCGGAAGGTCGTCGTCGTTCACGATGACATTCGACGCGGGGACGGTCATGTATTGCGCGAACGACCCCGCGCGATCGATTCCCAGGATCGAGACGTTCTTGCACACGTGGGCGTTCCCCGTGCGACACATGTAGCACCGGCCGCATGCGATGTGGCCCTCCGCGCTCACGTAGTCGCCTTTTCGGAGGCCCGTGACGCCGGACCCCAGTTTCTCGATGTGTCCGGCGAATTCGTGACCCTGGACCAACGGCACCTTGATCCGTCGGGCAGCCCACGCGTCCCAATCGTAGATGTGGAC
>VBLR01000071.1 GCA_005878665.1 Methanobacteriota archaeon
GCGCCGAACAGATTCGTCGTCTGCAGGTCCCGCCGTTCCTCGAACCAGTCGCGGACGCGCCCGAGGTACGGACAGATGGCCAGCCGACACCGCTTGATGTCGCCTCGACAGACCTGGCACGCGATCTCGCGGCGGACTTCCGCGAGTGTCGCCCGGATCCCATCCTCCGTCCGTGACGATCCGGTCGAACCGGGAACGGCCATGGTCAGGCGGAGGGAGTGGGCGCCACGGGTTTGGGGGGCGCCGGCGCGGGAGAGGGTTTCTCCTCGACGATCTCGTCCCACCGCTCATAGCCAATCGGACAGACATGGATGATGCCGCCCGACGCGTTGCACGGCTGGGCGCCATGGACCGGGCAGTGGTGCTCCTTCGCCATCTCATCCCTCCGAAGGACCGGCGCCACTTATGGTTTTCGGGCTCGGTTCGATTCCGTACAGCTTGTCGCGGTTCGCTTCGAGTTGGTCGACCGGCTTGCCGGCGAACTCCGCCGCGGTCAACACCGCGACGTCGTGCTCCTTCCCCGCCTCGAAGACCGACGCCATGCGAGACCGCCACTCGCGGTCCCGTAGGATGTGGTGATCCAGAATGAGCGTCCGGATGTCCGTCGTCCGGAGGATTCGGACGAGGTGTGCGAGGGACCGTTTCGTGTGTTCCTGCGGATAGTGTTCGGGCATGTGCGTCATCGGGCCGTCCACGTACAGGACCGTCGGCCGCGCATCGATGAGGAACGAGAGTTGTTCCTTCAGGGGTGGGCCGATCACATCCGACGTGTGGACGAAGACTTCGTGCCCCTGGGCGATCCGGGTCATCACCACATAGCCGAGCTCATCGTTGTAGCCGTGCGGCACCGCTGGCGAGAAGAGCAGCTCCGTCCCGCCAAAGTCCATCTGGTTGCCATCCGCCACCTGGATCGCCTTCGGATACGTCTTGAGCTTGCGGACGAACGCACTCGACCGTTCCCGCTGGCTCCGATTGATGTGGAACTTGCCGTCCTTGAGGAACGCGAGCCTGCCGCGGAAAATGGATGGCGCCGCGGGATTGTGATGGTCGAAATGGTAATGGCTCACGGTGAGGACGTCCGCTTTCTTCGCGGCGTTCCGGATGACCTGCCACAATTCCTTCTGCCGCGAGCGCTCGGTCGGATGAGGAGGCAGGTCGTAGCGGTACGGGCCGAGCCGGACGCTCGGGTCCAGGAGGATGGTGACGTCCGGCGTCTCGACCAGCGTCGCCATGGATCGCGCGCCGAGGCTGTCCGCCGCGAGGGGCGTAATCTTCATCGGATCACCGCGTGGCCGCACATCTACCGCGAGACGACCGATCGGATCTCGGTGGCGATGGCTGTTGCGGCCGCCGCCGGATTGGCGGCCTCATAGATGGCCCGCCCGACGATGACGGCGTCCGCCCCGGCGACGATCGCCTCCGAGGCCTTCCCTCCCTGGGCACCGACCCCGGGAGCGAGAATCTGTTTCCGGCCGATGATCGCACGCAGCGCGCTCACGCGTTCCGGACGCGTCGCCGGCGCGACGATCCCGGTAGCATTCGCACGGGTCGCCAGGCGTGCGAGGTCCTCTGCGTGTTTCGCGGTGTACTCGACACCCCCGGGATGGCTCATCTCGACCACGACGAACACGTCCTTCCCTCCCGCGGCATCGACGCACGCCCGCACCGAGTCCTCCCCGACGAAACCGTGGCAAATGATTCCCGATGCGCCCGCGTCGACCGCTTGCTCGACGATGAGCCGGCTCGTGTTCGGGATGTCGGCAATCTTGAAATCGCACAGGACATAGCCGGATTTCGCGAGCGTCCGAAGAACGTCGAGGCCGCCCGCCAGGACGAGCGGCCATCCCACCTTGACCGCGTCGACGTGCGACCTCACGGATCCGGCAAGCTCGACCGCCCGCTTCGGGTCGGTCATGTCGAGCGCCAGGATGAGTCGCTGGTCGAGCCGCATCGTGGCCCCCAAGAGGAGAATGGACGAAAAAGGTTCCTTCCGCAGCGGGCATCCTGCGGACCCTTTAAGTAACCCGATGGGAATCCGACGACGCCCCCGATGCCCGAGGCCCAACGCATCAAGACGAAGGTCTGTCTCGTCGGCGAAGCCGCGGTCGGCAAGACCTCCCTCATCCGGCGGTTCGTCCAGGACGAGTTCGACGACCGCTACATCACCACGCTGGGCGCAAAGGTCTCGAAGCGCGAGATGGCGTTCGAGACCCCGGACCGCACGAAGATCCACATGGACATGACCGTCTGGGACATCATGGGGGAGAAAGGCTTCCGGGATCTCCTCAAAGAAGCGTTCTTCCACGGCGCGAAAGGGGTCGTCGCGGTGTGCGACCTCACGCGGTACTCGACGCTCAAGGAACTCGACGACTGGGTGCAGAGCGTCTTCAACGTCGTCGGCGAGATCCCGGTCGTCTATGCGGTCAACAAGATCGATCTGAAAGACGAAGTCATGATCCTGTACGGCGACAAGGAGATCCAACAGGCCGTGCGGGCGTTCGAGGCGCCGTACTTCTACGCCTCGGCGAAAACGGGGGAGAATGTGGAGGTCCTCTTCCGTCGGCTCGGGACCATGGTCCTCCAGCGAGAGGGCATCGCGGTCGCGACGTGAATCGACGTGAATCAACCTGGAGAACAACGCGCGAATCGTTAAGTAGACAGCGTCGAAGTCGGGCCGTGGTTCCGGGCGGACGTCGGATGACCAAGCAGAAGCAGTTGAAGTCGAAGGTCTGTCTCGTCGGGGACAAGGCGGTCGGGAAGACGTCGTTGATCCGGCGGTACACGATCAACATGTTCGAAGAGGAATACCTCACGACGATCGGGACGCATGTTACGAAGAAGGAGACCCGCGTCCTGCTCCCCGAATACGACCTCCTCGTCGACATCGACATGATGATCTGGGACATCATGGGGGAGAAAGGATTCCGGGAACTGTTGAAGGACGCGTACTTCTACGGGGCCAACGGCATCCTCGCCGTCGCCGACCTCACCCGACGACGAACGCTCGACAACCTCGACGACTGGATCGACGGCGTCGAGGACGTCGCGGGAAAGGTCCCGATCCTGATCGCGATCAACAAGTCGGACCTCGCCGTGAACGCGCGGTTCCGCGAAATCGATGTCGCGGCGTTCGCGAAAGCGTACGACGCCGAGTTCGTCTTGACGTCGGCCAAGACGGGAGTGCGCGTCGAGGACGCGTTCCGCCGACTCGGGGCCCTCATCGCGGGACAACAACTCCAGCTTGCGTAGACTGCGGTGGTGCGAGGACTGTTCCAATCTTTTAGAACAGATTTTTCATTGACTTTTCGAAATCATTAAGTACGCACGCCTAGATGGTTGCGCTCCCCGAACGGATATCCGCCTCCCCGGATGAACGTGAATGGTCTCGGGCGGGAGCAGGGAGGACCGACCGGAATGCCCATGCTCACGCGAAGACCCAGGCCGACGACGAGGACCGTCGTGGTCCTGCTGTTCCTGGGCGCGCTGGTCCTCATGCTTCTCCTCGCCGCGGTGCCTCTCGCCCGTTCGGACGCGCCGATCGTCATCACGAACCCAGATGCTTCACGGACGGTCACGTGGACGATGGGCTCGCCGACCAACCTGACGTTACAGAATGTCGCGCTCGACGGAGGCCGAGCGGAATTGCCGTGGCGGACCGAAACGGTTGGATGGTCGCCAAGCCGATTTCTCGCGAACGTCTCGCAGAGCACCAACGTGAGCGTAGGGCCCAACGACATAGAGCTCCTCAGCGATTCGACGAACCACATGGTCAATGGCGATTTCGCTGCCCCGTCAAACTGGACGTTCTCCAACGGGACCTCGGGGCAGATGACCGCGCTGTGGGATTCGGCCGCTCGAGACGCGAAATTCGTTTACAATGCAGGTGCCGATTGGGACTTATTCGACGACCAGCTGACGAAATGGACTTGCGCCGCTCCCTCGACTGCGTCTTGCCGGATTTCGCCCGAATCTCTGGTCAAAGTCCAGGGTGTCGGATCGATGAAAATGACGTTGAATATCTCGTCGACGGCCTCATGGGTCAGCGCCGTTCATTCAGGCATCGCAAACTGGTCCGGATGGGACCACCTGGTTGTCTGGATTAATGCAACCGATGTAAGCCCGCCGCTCTCGTTCAACATTACCGCGGTGGTCGCTGCCTCTCAGCGGACGACGACGGCGATTCCTCTGACCCCCGGTTGGAGCGAAGTTGTGGTCGACCTCAACCAGCTCGGGAGTTCCCAGGAGAGGGATTCCCTCCAGGACGTCCGATTTCGGATTAACGGCCAGAGCGTCCCGACGACCGACGTGTACTTCGACGAGGCCACACTGGGCACGGCACACACGTTGGACGAGAGCGCTCGCGTCACCCAGATCGTCGAAAAGACACGCGCATCGTCCCCGACCCCGGGGAGTGGCTATCTGTCCTTTGACTGGTCGTGGGTGAATGTGTCCGGCGTGCTCTGGGCCAACGCGTCGGCCAGCCTGAACGGATCGAGCGGCACGACGAACGGGATGTTCGCTCGCGGCGGTCCTTCCGGCTGGCAACACTTCGGCCTTGACGTGTCCGCAATCTCCGCGGCCGTCGGTTCCTACACCGTTTCGTTCCAGCTCCAAATCGTCGTCAAAAACGTCTCGGCCTCCCACGCGAACCTTCGAATCGACAACATCTCGCTGGAATGGCCGAACCGCGGAAATGGAACGTACCGGTCAATCCCGGCCGGGCTGGTCCTGGCCTCGGAGTTGCCCAACATCACCTGGGACGCCGTGGCACCGGCTGGGACTTCCATCGCGTTGCGAGCTAGATCGGGAAACGGCACGGACACGGGAACCTCATCGTGGAGCGCGTGGCGGACGTGGTCCTCCGGGGGCCAGTATGCCTCCGGCCTTCCCCCCGCGGACCACTTCCAAATTTCGGTCGACCTGAACACGACGAACGCGACCCTGTCCCCGATCCTGCGGTCGCTCTCCATCGAAATCCACCATCGAGCGCCCGTGGGGACGATTGCCGCGGATACGTTCGCAGCCTCCTCTGATTTCTTGCGGTGGCGCTCCTTCAATGCTTCACTGAGCGTACCAATGGGGACCGCGATTACGTTCCTGGCGGGGGACGGATCGTCCCTTGCACCCATCCCGCCTTCGGGGTCCCTGTCGGGCGTGCAAGCGGCTCGCCTGGGTTGGCGGGCCGACCTGACCACAGTGGATGGCCTCCAGTCACCTCTGCTCATGCAGGTCCAAGCGACTTACGAGTTCCTCGGTCCAGCGGATCACATCCGGCTAACTCCGTCCGGAGTCATCGACGTAGAGGCGGGTCAGGTCATCCAATTCTCCGCCGCGATCGTAGATGCCGGAAACCATCCGGTGAGCGCATCAATGTCGTGGACGACGACGGATCCGACCGGGTCGATTAGCAACGGCGGCCGGTACGTGGCCGGGAGTGTCACGACCGGAGCACCGTGGTACGTGAACGTCACCGTCGCCGGATCTGGGAAGTCGGCCTCGACGCTCGTCAACGTCAGGCCCGCGAGCTTGGCTATCGGGGCCGTCCTCTACCCGACCCTCCTTGTCGCGATCGTCCTCGGTGCCGTGTATTCTGGGTACACGGTGTGGTCTCGACGCGCCTTTGCAGTGGACGACGTGTTTCTAATTTCGAAGGAAGGCCGCCTCATGATGCACAACACACGCCGCATGCGAGCGGATCGAGACGAGGACATCCTGTCCGCGATGCTCACCGCGATCCTGAGCTTCCTGATGGACTTCGACCGCGAAGAGAGCGGCGATTTGAGGCGCTTCCAGCTCGGCGGGAAGACGGCGCTCCTTCAGCGGGGGCCGAACGCGTACCTTGCCGCCGTCTACTCCGGACGAGTGCCGCGGTGGTCGGAGAAGGACCTTCGAAGATTCATGGACGATCTCGAGCGCCGGTTCGGCAAGGTCTTCGCGCGATGGAGCGGAGATCCTGCGGACCTCCAAGGGCTCAAGGAATTCTCCGATCGGTTCGTGTCCCGCCTCCGGTATCGGCCCGCGCGCGGTACCGGACGCAAGCCGAGCTGAATTCAGTCACCGGTGCGGGAACAGGATCAGGTAGAACATGACCGCGAATCCGAACAACGTGAAGCCGGTCGAGATGAGCCAGAGCCGCCACAGCAGCTTCGCCCGGTTGGCCGGATCTTCCCAAACCTTCGCGAGCCGCTCGATCATGTGGCTTTGAACCGCTTGAGCCGCATGAAATTGTCCCGCTCCATCTCCTCGAGACGCTGACGGATGAACCGTTCCGTGGCCTTCAGCTCCGGGATCACGCGGTACTCGAGCGCATTCACGCGTCTCTTGACCTTCTCGATTTCCTCGATCAACCGGCGCATCGTCGTCTCGATCTCCGCGGCGGTGATCACGTCCTCGACGAGGTTTTCGTACGCTTCTGCGGCCTCATCAATCCGGGGACTCGTGCCGACAATCCCGTAGCCGCGCTGGCCGATCGTCTTCCGGACAGACTTCGCGTCAATTTTCGGGACCACGATTCCCATGACATTCTTCGTCTTGAGGTCCAACGTCGGGGTCTCGGTGAGCGCGAAGGCGGCGGACTTCACCCCGATCGAACCCTCGATCGCCCGCGCGATCGCGATCCGGGCCTCGGCGACCTTGTACTTCTCGACGAGATTCGATCGAACTGCCTTCGCCCGCTCGAGCACCCGGAAGAACTCGACGATGAGGGCGTCCTGCTTGAGCTTCAGCAACCGGTGTCCGCGCTCGGCGGTGCGGCGAATTCGCCGCAGCTGGAGGAGCTGGGACCGGGTGGGCTTGTACTGAACGAGGACCATCTAGGCCACGGCCTTTTGCTCCGCCGCCGGAGCCTTTCCGCGATGTGCGGGATGGTAGCTCTCTAACGTCTTCCGATCGATTTTCGTAAGCCAGGCCTCGTCGAGGGTCGCGAGCAACACCCAGCCGACTTCGAGCGTCTGCTCGATCGTGCGGTCTTCCTCGGCTCCCTGGCGGATGAATTCCTGCTCAAAGCGGTCCGCGAACTCAAGCATCTTGCGGTCCCGGTCCGAGAGGGCCTCCTTTCCGACGATTGCCACGAGGCCGCGGACGTCTTTTCCCTCGGCGTACGCAGCGTAGAGTTGGTCAGCAACCTGCTTGTGGTCTTCGCGCGTCCGTCCTTTTCCAATCCCTGCGTCCATCAAACGCGAGAGCGAGGGGAGCGGATCGACTGGCGGATAGATCGCTTTGCGATGAAGATCCCGGGCGATCGCGATCTGCCCTTCGGTGATGTAGCCGGTGAGGTCCGCGATTGGGTGTGTCCAATCGTCGTCCGGAATGGACATGATCGGGATCTGTGTAATGCTGCCCTTCTTTCCGCGGATGCGGCCGGCGCGCTCGTACATCGTTGCGAGGTCAGTGTTGTGGAGGATCACACCTCCGCAGGCGTCGACAAAGTTGCTCGTGTCCTCAACGGTGAGGTCGTACACGAATTCGTCCGTTGGATCGACTTGTTCCTTCTCGACCACTTCGGCGGCAAACGAATCGGCCAGCCCGACCGACTTGGATCGGATAAAGGTAGAAAGGTACACTTTCCAAGCGTCCCTCCCTTTCCACTTGTAGATCGAGGGTATTCGCTCTGGCATCATCTGTTTCGCAAGAATCGTCAGGTCGTCGCGCAACCCGGCACTGACCGTCACCATATCGTACTGAGTGATTCGATATCGGGGATCGGTTGCCTTGCCGTCGCCTGCGTAGTAGGCCCGGAAGAATGCTCTCTTGGCATCAAGCGGGGCGGAGAGGATTTGGCTCGGGATTCTCTTCGGGTTCGAACGAGTCCCGCATCCCAGCTCTCTGACGAATAGGTCGTAGTACTTCTTTCCGCCGATCGACGTCCGAAAGGTACCAGACCGTGGGTCTGAGATGAAGACTGAGGGCGTCGCATCGAACACCGCTTTGAACGAACGCTTTATTTCGCGTATAATTCGCGGGTCGTTGTTGTCGATTCGAATGTAGTGGTTCCACCAGTTGTCGCCCTTGTGCTGATACCGGAGCGCATGGCCTTCTGAAACGTAGTAGCCGAGGAGCGTTGCCAGATCCGGATCGAAGCGACTACCTTCGACGGTCGGGACTCGGTTCACTTGAGCCAGCAGCGAACCTGTCGACATCTCCGCGGCCGGCACCGGTTCGATTCGTCCGTCTCGAATCGTGAAGACGGAGTGGTTCGGTGTAACGACGGTTTCCCCGTATCGCGTCCGGAGGCGGATGAGTTTCCCGTGATACCGATGTCGGACGACTTGGCGAATCGGACGGAACTCAGCCTTGCCGTCCGGGCTTACGCTCAGCGCGCTCCATCCGTCAAGGCGGGTGCGCTCTTCGAATCCGTCGCGGTCCGGTGTAACGACGCTCGAGGCTTCAACGAACAGATCTCGGATCGGGATTATTCGGAGGATTCCGGTCGAGTCTCTAACCACAACGTTTCTGCTACCGTCTACGCTGTACATGTAGCCCGGATATCCGCGGCGACCGGGCACTTCCTCCCTCGCCGCCCCGATTTGCCGCAGCGCCTCTGCGTAATTCGTCATGTCGGTCAGGATCACGAGGATGTGCATCCCGACTTCGTATGCGAGGTACTCGGCCGCCGTCAAGGCCATCCGGGGCGTGATGAGCCGTTCGACCGCGGGATCGTCCGCTAGATTCAGGAAGAGGACGGCGCGACGAAGCGCCCCCGTCCGCTCGAAGTCGTCCATGAAGACCCGGGCTTCCTCGTGCGTGATTCCCATCGCGGCGAAGACGACCCCGAAGGGCTCGCGGCTCCCGAGGACTTTGGCCTGCCGGGCGATTTGCAAGGCCACCTCGTTGTGCGGGAGTCCCGCGCCGGAGAACAGCGGGAGCTTCTGGCCGCGCACGAGCGTATTGAGGCCATCGATGGTCGAGATACCGGTCTGGATGAACTCCGCGGGGTGCTCGCGCGAATACGGGTTGATCGCCGCGCCCGTGATGTCGACCCGTTTCTCGGGGACGATCGGCGGGCCGCCGTCGATCGGCTCGCCCGCCCCGCTGAGGATGCGGCCGAGCATTTCTCGCGAGACATTCAGTTTGATCGTTTCCCCGAGGAACTTCACCGTGGATTGGCGATCGATTCCGGCCGTCCCCTCGAACACCTGCACGACGACGATGTCCTTCGACGAATCGAGGACCTGGCCTCTCTTCCGCGACCCGTCTGGGAGGCCGACCTCGACGAGCTCCCCGTATCCCACCCACTCCGTCTTCTCGACGAAGATCAGCGGCCCAGCGATCTCCGTAATGGTCCGGTATTCCGTCGGCATCTCAGGTAGCCCCCAATCGTTTGAACTCGTCGTCCATTTGGGCGATCGCCTTCCCGAGCTCTTTGTCGAATTCCGATTCGTACTTCACCCGCGTCAGGAGTTCGCGGGACTTCAGCGACGCGACCTCCTTCGTCGGGACGTCCAGTTTCACGGCCTTCTGACCGAGGTCGGAGTATTTCTTGATCGCGCCGATCAACTTGAACTGCCGCTCGGGAGGGCAGAACGTGTCGACCGCATGATACGCGTTCTGTTGGAGGAAGATTTCGCGGATCATCCGGGCGACCTCGAGCGTGAGCTGCTGGTCCGGAGGCAGGGCGTCCGCGCCGACGAGACGGACGATTTCCTCGAGCTCCGCCTCTTCCTGCAACGTCCGCTGCGTCCACGATCTCAACTTCGGCCAGTCCTCGTTCACGTTCTTCCGGAACCAGTCCTCCAAGATCTGCGTGTACAGGCTGTACGATTGAAGCCAGTTGATCGCCGGGAAATGCCGCCGAGCCCGCAGGGCGGTGTCCAGTGCCCAGAACACCTTCACGATGCGGAGGGTGCCTTGGGTGACGGGCTCCGAGAAGTCCCCGCCGCTCGGGGACACCGCACCGACGACGCTGACGGACCCTTCCAGGCCAGCCAGGGTCTTCGCCCGACCCGCACGCTCGTAGAACTCGCTGAGCCTCGCAGACAAGTACGCTGGGAAGCCTTCCTCGCCCGGCATCTCTTCGAGCCGACTCGAAATCTCTCGCATCGCCTCGGCCCATCGCGAGGTCGAGTCCGCCATTAGGGCGACGTTGTATCCCATGTCTCGGTAGTATTCGGCGAGCGTCATCCCGGTGTACACGGACGCCTCCCTCGCGGCGACCGGCATGTTGCTCGTGTTCGCGATGAGGGACATGCGTTCCATCAGGGGCGCGCCGGTGTACGGATCCTCGAGCTTCGGGAAGGTGGACAGGACTTCGGTCATCTCGTTCCCCCGCTCCCCGCATCCGATGTAGATGACGACCTGCGCGTCGCACCACTTCGAGAGCTGCTGCTCTGTCACCGTGTTGTGGAGGAGACTCGGCATGTTGCCGCCGACGAAGTTATGCGTTTGCGGTACCGTGAGATCGAACACCCACGATCTGCATGGAACCGTTTCCGTCTCGACGATTACATCCCTTCCGATGGTACCGTTCTCGAGCGGCACCGCAAGACAATTTCCGCGTTCGAGTCTCGCGGCCTCGACTTCCACAATGCCAGAGCTCCATGCGAACAGCCGGTGGACGGGGGTAACCCGAAGCGTTCGTCCGCCGTTCGTTCTGATCCGGATGAGACAATCCGCAAAGCCACGGTAGAGAACAGACGCGAAGGCTTCTTCGACCTCGTTTCCGTTAAAAGTCAGGATAGGGATCGGATTGTCGAGGCGAATCCAGGATTCCCTCTCACCGCGCACACGCTCACCCCTCGCGCGGTCGTACAGCTCGTCGATGCGGATGGAGTCGCCGCCTGGGTTCATCACCAAAGTGTCGGGTGCGACACACTTCCCCGTCCCGAAGCCGCCCGGGATGGCGGCGGTCCCGCCCTTTGCGATCGGGAACAGGAAGTCGAGGACCCGCTGGCCCGTGACGAGCGGGATCGTCGGCATGAGCCGATCCCTCACCGGCCGGGCCCTGCGAACGGGCCAGGTCTGGTACATCTTCACCTGTTCGCCGTTGTCGAGCTGCGCGACGACCTCGTCGACTTTGAACGTGCCCTCGCGAATCTGTGCGACCTTCCCACCCCGGAAGTTCGGGGGGACCATGATCCGATGCTGGACATTTTTCGCCTCTTGGACCGTGCCCACGACCTCGCCCGGGCCCACGGCCTGGCCTGGCTGGACCTTCGGGGCGAAGGCCCACGACTTCTCTCGGGTGAGACCCGGGGACTTCACCCCGCGGAGGATGAAATCTCCCATCACCTTCTGCAGGACCGGGAGGGGCCGCTGGATGCCGTCGTAGATGCTCCCGAGGAGGCCGGGCCCCAATTCGACGACGAGGGGTCCCCCCGTGTCGAGGACGGCTTCCCCCGGCCGGACGCCGCTCGTGTCCTCGTAGACCTGGATGATCGTCTTGTCGCCCACGACCTGGATGACTTCGCCGAGCAGTTGCTCTTCCCCGACGAACTGGACGTCGTACATTCGCGGGCGGAGGCCGGTGGCCGTCACGACGGGGCCTGCGACTCGGAAGATCTCCCCCGGCGTCTTGCCCGCCGGCGCTGCTTTCTCCTTTCCTTTCACCGCCATGCTGGTTTCCGCCCTCTCTCGTATCGAATCACTTGTAAAGGTCGACCCCGATTGCGCGTTTGATCTTCGCCCGGAGGTCTTCCTCTTCGCGTTTTCCGACCGCGATGACCACGGG
>VBLR01000072.1 GCA_005878665.1 Methanobacteriota archaeon
TCTCCGTCTCCGGGAACTCGCTCGCCTGCTACTTGCTCGCGACGCGCGGCTGGAGCGGGGAGACGAAGATTTCGTCGAAGAACGTGGCCCAGGTGAACATCAACGAGGACCACATGCGGGCCCTCCTGAGGAACTACGAGTGCGTCTACGCGCTCGTCATGCGCGGGGCGCGGATCAAGGGGGAACGCTGAGATGACGTTCGAATCCCGGATGCCGGAGAGCAACCCGTTTGTCGAGATTGCGACGCACCTGTTCCTGGAGGACATCGCGACGAAGGTCGGCATCGCCGGCCTGAACAACTACCTCGTGTCCCTCGCGAAGAATCTCGCGGCCTCGATGCCGAAGGAGGAGTACGCGACCTGGCCGGAGTTCCTCTCCGCCCTGTCGTCGGGCCAATCGATCCTCTCGACGTTCGAGGAGGTCCGTCCGATCACGGAGCATTGCATGTCCACGTTCCGATCCCCGTTCGAGCGCGGCTGGCGGGAATACGCGAAGCGCGTCGGGGCGTTCGCGCCGGTCCACCGAGAGGTCGCACGATATTACAATCACAAGGTCCGGCCCACCGCCGTCACGTCGATGCACGTCGTGCTCCACACGTTCCGAGAAGCCGCGGCGGCTCGCGTCCACGTGGGCCGAGACGGTGTCCGGTATGAGCCAGTCGCATCCGCCTGGGTGGACGGTGACGTTCAGCTTCCGGAAGGACCAAACCTCGAGCCGCTGCTCCAGCGCGCGGGGATTAGCCGCACGAAACTCGGAATGCTGATGCGGAACCACTCCGACGTCTGGCTGCTTGAGCCGACGTAACTAGGCGCGTTGCCTCCGTCGGACCGCGACGGTCACAAAGAATACGGGCAAGAAGACCCCGATTGCGATCAGGACCGTCCAGGCGGTGCTCAGCGGGGCGGTGCCCCGGTAGAATAAGCTCGAGACGACGGCCTCGCCTTTCGCGGGGTCGATCACGCCGTTCCCGTCGAGATCGGCCTCGACGCGGACCTGGTGGGTCCCGGGTTGGAGTCCTGCGGGTAGGTAGTTGAACGTCTCCGTGATCTGAGCGCCCGGATTGAGCCGCGCGATCTTCTCGGTTCCGGCGAGGATGCTGTCGACGTAGAAGCGCACCGTGACGTTCACCGCCGCGGTGGTGCCGTCGTTCCGGAACGTGGCGCTCAACACGATCGGCGTGATGACGACGATCGACTTGTCGGCGGTCGTGTTCTCGTACGTCGAGCCGACCGCGGACGAGATCTGGACGACAAGCATCATCGTCTGCTCGGCCGACGGCGCGGTGATGTTCAACCGGAACGTGGTCCGATTGCCCGTCGTGGTCATCGGGCTCGTAGTGGGGATGCCGCCCGCGACGTTCGGGCCGGTCAGGTACCACCGGACCGTGTACGTGACCGCGCCCGTCGGGCCGCCTTCGATTGTGAGGTTGTACGCGCTCACCTGACCCGGAGCGAGCGTGTTCGCTCCCTCGATCCTGCCGAAGATCGGTCCCTGCGCTGTGGCTGGAGCCAGGATGAGGACGAGGCCGGCGGCGAGGATCGCCAAGGCCATCGAAATGGATCGCCCCGTGGTCATCGCCTCCGCCGCGTCAGGAAGAGGCCGACCCCGACGGCCGCAATCGCACCGACGACGACCGCGACCAGTTGCAGGTTCAGCGGCGCCGCCGGCGTGATGTCCGGCCCGCTCACCGTCGCGCCGGGGGATGCGAGGACCGGGAGTTGAAGGGTGAATGTCTTCGACGCGGAGACGGCGCTCGAGTCTTGAGCCGAAACGGAAAGCACGATGGACGCGCCACTCGGACCGCCGGTCGACCGGGCGCGCAAGCCCACATTCACGGTGCTCGTCGCCGCCACCGTGAGGTTCGCGAGGGTCGCGCCGACCGGGGATCCCCCGCTCGGGATGAGGCTCACGGACCACCCGAATGCGGTGAGGTCATCGGGATTCGTGATCGCCAGCGTGACCGTCTCGGGCCCGTTCCCGGAGTTCGTCACGAGGAGCGTGTAGTTCAGGAACCGTCCATCGAAGACGGGCGCGGCGGTGTCGAGGCCGAGGCTCAGGCCGCGGACGCGCAGGATGTCCACCTGGACGTCGACGCTCCCCAGGTTCGTGCCCTCCGTCTGCGAGGTCGTGACGATTTTGATCGTGCCGTGGTCCACGAGGGCGTTCGCCGGGCTCTGGATCGTCACCCGGACCGAGGTGCTGTTCGCCCCGTTGCCGAAGCTCAGTGCGACCGAACCGGGTGCGAAGGTGAATTGCCAATCCGCCGGTTGGCCTACGAAGGCGAAGGTCTCCTCGACGTTTCCCGTGTTGTGCAAGACGATCGCATACGACACGGAGTCGCCGGCCCCGATCGTCCGTCGCTGGGATGCATCCCATGTCAGCGTGGCGGACCGGCTGACGACCTTCGTGAGCGCGAGGTTCGTGATCGTGTCCGCGTTGACGGCGACGGACACCGTCGCGCGATAGACGACGGGGAGACCGTTCTCCTGGGCCGAGGTCGAGGCCGAGATCGTGTAGACGCCGGCGGGCACGGAGACTTGGAACGCCCCGCTCCCGTCCGAAGTCACGTCCACTTCCGCACCCGATTCGATCGTGACCGGAGTCGATGCCGGCGCCCCGGAAGGATTTCGGACGGTGCCCGACAAGAGGGACCCTTGCGTGAGGGTCAGGTCCCGCGCGAACGACCCGACGTGAGGCACGATGATCCGCGCCAAGTAGACGGCGCTTCCAAACAGGCGCGATGCGAACACGTCGTACGTGCCGGGCGCCATCGAGGCCGAATAGGAACCACTCGGGTCCGCGGAGGCCTGGACGGAGATCGCACCGCCACCCCGCGCGGTGAAGGTGATGCTCGCGTCGACCCCGGTGCCGGCGAGCGACGCGATCCCGGACACGGTCGTGTTGTCGAGGGTGCGCGTGACCGCGAGGTCCAGGTTCAGCGACGCCTGCCCCGGGGTGACGATGGCCGTCCCGGCGAACGAATACCGGTAGAATCGGGACACGCCTCCGGCCGTCGCGTTGTTCGCCCCGGTCAAGGACACCGTGTAAGTCCCGGGGACGAGGAATGCGGTGTAGGCCCCGGAGGCGTCCGTCGACACGTTCAACGAACCGCCCTCGTTGCGGACGAACGATACGGGCATGGGGCCGGGGACCGGGACGCCGTTGGCGATGGCCCGTCCGGAGACGGTCGTCGCTTTCGTGAGCGGGAAGGTGAGGTTCATCGCGGCGGGGATCGTCGCGGACGACAGGAACGCGTATTCGTCGGCGCCGATCGTCCCGCTCCCGCTGACGAGGTAGGTGCCGGGCATCAGATAGACCTCGAATCCGGCCGTCGTCGAGTCCACGGTGCGGTCATCCGGACCGTCGAACGTCAGGGTGGCCGCGCGGGACGTCCCGTTCAGCGTCGCGTTCCCGATGACCAACGTTCGCACGACGATGTCGATGTCGTGTGCCAGCGTGCCCTGTCCGACGGCCAGGACGATCTGGTCCGTGCTTTGGTTCTGGTACCGCATGGCCCGGTTCGATGAGACGTTCTCATCGACGACCAGGTTGTACCTCCCCGGGACGAGGCCGAAGAAGTAGCCCCCGTTCGAATCGGTCTGGGTCGAGCTCCCGACCGCGCCGTTCCCGAGGGGGACCGCGACGATTGTGACCGGGTGCCCGGGGACCGACGATCCGTCCACGAGGACGCTCCCTTGGACCTGGACGGGGAGCGGCGCGAGGGCGATCGGCATCAACGTGCGCAATAGAATCGGGGACGAGGATCCGATCGGGCGATCGGCGTATCCGGCGGCGGTCACCACGCCCGCATAGGTGCGGTTCGCGAACAGGGGGAGGCGGAATTCTCCGGTGGCGTTCGTCGTGAAGACGATCTGCGCACCTCGGTCGTCCGTCAAGCGGACGCGAACCCCGGCGATCGCCTCGCCCGGATTCACCGCGCTGTTCTGGTTCACGTCGCGATAGACGCTCCATCGGACCGCTTCCGAGGTGGCGACGAGGGCGATGTTGAGCCGCGTCGTACCGGTCAAGGCCACGCTGGCGAAGTAAGCCCCCGCCTGGTTGAACGCCTCGAGGTCGTACGTTCCGACGGGGAGGAACGCAAAGTATCCTCCGACGAGGTCGGTCTGGAGCCATACCTGGCCGGCCGCGTTCGTGAGGGCGACCGTCGCCACCGGATTCCGGACGGCGGGGTTCGCATCGCTCACCGTACCGCTCAGCCGGACGCCTTGGACGAACATCGCATCGAACGGTGTCGTGCCGCCGCTGGCGACGACGACACGGCCTAACGTCGCGTACAAGAGCGTCGACGCGTAGAACCGTCCGCTGACGAACCACTCCCCCGCCGGGAGGCGGATCGAGTACTGTGCGTTCCCGTCGGACGTCACTTGGCGGACCGTCCCCGGATCCGAAGCGGACTGGAAGTTCAGGGTCGCGAACGGCTGCGCCGTGCCGAACAGGGTCGTGGCGCCGGTGACGGTCCCCGTCGGAAGGAGGGTGACGTTCAGGGAGATGTCCGCGTTCGCGGCGTGGATCCGTTCCGGGATCGACGCGAGATTCCCGTCGGTGGCCGTCAGCGTGTAATTGCCCGCGAGGAGCGGGCGCACCTGGAACGAACCATCGGACGCGGAGGTCACCGAGATGGTCGTGGAATTCGTCTGATCGAGGAACTGCATCTGGGCCGAGGACACGGCGCCCCCGTCGCTCGAGACCGTAAATCCGCGGACCGCCGCATAGGGCACGGCGATGCCTTGGGTCAGATCCGTCTGCGCGATCGTCAGCGGCGATGCCGGGATCGTGCGCCCGTCCAAGCCGATCGAGACCCGATACGAGCCCGCCGGCAGATCGGAGACCGAATACGTCCCGTCGCTCGCCGAGGTCACCGTGCGGGTGAACGCGAACAGCGCGTGCGTGAGCGTCACGGTCGCCCCGGGCGCGGAGACGTCCATCGCCCCGAACGACCCGTCCCGGTTCAGGTCGAAGAAGACGGTGCCCTGGGCGGTGTGCGACGCGACGTGAAAGTCCTGGGAGATCATCCAGTCCGGCACCCCGTCGCCGTTCGCGTCGGCGGGCGTCCGCATCGCCTGGTCGATCGTCACCGGGAGCGTGACGGACGCCAGGGATCGCTCGCCGACGAGCGTGGTCCGGGTCAGGTTGCCGATCGACGCCGTGATCGTGACGTTCCCGAACGGGACGATCGCGCGGTAGTGCCCTTGCACGTCGCTTTTCGTGACGTAGTGCGGCGTGCCGAGTTCGTCCGTCACCGTGACCCAGACGTGAGGGAGCGGCGTGGACCCCGCGTACACGGTCCCATTCACCACCGCGCCGTCGTAGTAGCGCAGGAAGACGACGCCGTTCGCCACGGTGGACTGCGTGCTCAGGTCCACGACGCCTTTGATGGTCCCGGCCTGGATGGCGGCTTGCATCCGCTGGGCTTGGTCGTAGTTCATCGCCTGCCACGCGCCCGTGTGGTTCGACGGATCAGGGAACGGGTTGTAGTACGCGGTCCGGTACACGACCCGCCAGTGGGTGAGGTTCCAGGCGGGGACCGGTGGATCGGCTTGGAGGGCCTGGCTGAAACCAGGCACCCCGGTGTCCGTCGAGTTGAGGTCTTTCGGCGAGTAGCCGATGTAGGCCCGGTAGAACATCGAGTTGTAGAACGCCGATTGGTACTGGATCGTCTGGCTCTGGACCTGGTCGCCCGGGGCCACGAACTGGATCGGGATGTTCTGGCCCCGGTTGGTGTTCGCCAGGATCTGGAAGAACTCGAACGGCAGGACCCGGCCGTCCGGAAGATTCAGGACGCGGTGGTCCGACAGCTTCACGGGCGCGTAGAAGATCCCGGTGTTCGTGGCGCTGACCGGGAACAGGCGCGCGTCGACGGCGAAATAGCCGATGTTCCAGCCCGTCGCGTCGCGTACGTCATGGTACAACGAGACGATCCCGTCCTCGCTCAACCGGTGCGTGAGGAGGTTCGTCAGGAAAATGTAGAGCGCATTCGCGGTCTGCAGATCTGGCGTCCACAATCCGAAGGTCACCGGGTCCGCGAGGACGATCGAGATGTAGTCCGCGGGACGGAGAAGGGCGGCCCGGATCGCGGCGACGGGCAGGCCCGCGGCCTGCAGAGCGGCGGTGACGGCCGGTCGGAAGTTCTGGTGGTTCAACCGGAAGTCGGCGTCGAGCAGGCGAACCACGAGGATCGCGATTCCCGCCGACTCGTTTTGGGCCGTGATGAACTGGCCCGAGACTTGGTAGCCGTCCTGGAAGTTGTCGGCGACCGTCGGGTGGACTCCACGGTCGACCGCCTCGAACCCGTAGTCCCACCAGGAGAGGAACGCGGGCCGGAGCTCCGGGGGCACGTTCGCGTCCTGGGTCGCAAACCACCGCCACGCGGCCGGGTAGTAGTCAGTCGCCTTCGGGAGGCCGTACCCGAACGCGCCGAAGTAGAAAGGCGTCCCGCTGGTCGGGTTGTAGCCTGGCGACCGCAAGAACGAGGGGAGGAGGTTCGCCACCTGCTGATCGTACTGGCTCTTCAGCTCGAACGGGATCGATGCGTCGACGGCCCACCACACGTTCGGCAGGAGGACCAAGAACACGATCCCGAGGACGGCCAGGATGTGCCGCGGCTTCACGGATTTCCGCACCGCGTTCCTCCAGCTGCCGGCCGACAGCGAGCGGTACGTGCGGCGCATCGTCGTGAAGTCCGCGCGGACGAGGACCCAGTCAACCGCGTACGCGGCGCTGATCGCGAACGCGGGCGATGCGTTGAAAATGAATCGGGCGGCCGTGATCGCCATGAAGATGGCGGCGACGACCCAGATCACGACGAGGCTGTACGCGGGGTCTCGTCGCCGCGGAATTTGCCAGAGCATGTAGAAGACCGCGGCACCACTCATGCCAAACGTGAACAATCCGAACGACAGGATCATCTGGGACATCCCGGGCGATTGATCCTCTGCGATCGTGGTGACGACCTTCGTCTGGACGAAGTACCCTGCGCCGGTGAAGAACGCACTCGCGAGGGTCGGATTCACCAAGACGCCGACTCCGAGGCCGACGGCGCCGGAGATCAGCGTGCTCGGGATGACGAGCGTCCACGGGTAGTCCCGGGTGACGGTGAAGGCGAGGCCGAGGACGAACGCCGCGAAGTAGAGGTACGCGGGCACATCGAACCACACGCGGATCTGCGCCCGGACGACGTACCATTGGAACGCGAGGGCGAGCGGCGTCGCGAGGGTGAGTGCAAAGAGGATCCACGTGCCCATCGTGTCGTCGTTCCGGAAGCGGGCGAGGAACAGCTCCGCCGCGAACCAGACGATCAAAATCACGCTCACGTACGCCCAGCCTTGCCACGCGAGGGCGATCACGGTGACGCACAGCCCGGCGAGGAGCGCGTACAGGACGCTCTGGCGGTTCTCCCGGAAGAACGTGCGCAGGCCGGAGGTGATCGCGGCGCGGTGGAACCAGTTCTCCACCCATCGCTTACGGTTCATCGTCTTTAGCGCGCGCAGGAAGAAGTAGAACGTCGAGACGACGAAGAACAGCGTGAAGGCGTCGTGGTCGGCGTCGGTCGAGGCGCTCCGCTGGAGGTGTCCCACGCTGATCGCGAGGAGCAGGGCGGCGATGAGCCCGGCCCTCCGGCCGAACGCCTCTTTGCCGAGGGCGTACGTCGGAAAGACCGTCAGCGCGCCGAAGAGCCCCGTGCTCAGCAAGAAGGTGAACAGGACCGCGTTCCACGAGCTCGCGAAGAGAGGGGCGAGGAGCCGTCCGACGAGGAGCGAGAACCACGGGAAGAGCGGGGGCCTCGGATTTGGCAGGCACGACGGATAGACCAGCATGCAATCGGTCCCGAGGTCCCTTCCGCTCTGGAACGAATAGCATAACGCCCGGTCCCAGTAGTACGAGTCCGATCCGCCCGAGTAGGTCGGCGTGTAGATCGTGTCGCAGTTGACGTTCGGTTGGTTGAACGCGAGGCCCGCGACGAAGTAGACGCGGAGGAACAGGGCGACGCCGAAGATCAGGACAAGGACCGCAGCGGTCCGCCAATTCGTGCGGAGCCAGCCTTTCCCATCGTCCAAGACTCGACAAGCCTCCGGGGGCTTGCGCCCATGAGGGACTGCCTATATATCGCTTGTTCGGAATCCCGATCCGGGCGCGCGCCTCCCGAGGGGACGCGCCGCCAAGAGCCTTTTGGAACGCCCCTCGGACGCCGGCCGCGCGATGGGCTTAAGCCGCATGCCGACGTTCCCGCGGTCGATGAAGCGAGACCTCATGGAGATCTTGTGCTGTCCCGTTTGCAAGGGGGACTTGGAACTCCGCGTCGACGTCGAGAAAGACGAGATCCTCGAGGGGTCGCTGTTCTGCAAGACCTGCAATCATCGGTACGAGATCAAGGACGGAATCCCGGATCTGTTGCCGCCGGACTTCAAATGACGCCCGAGAAATGCCGGCTCGGTCAGGCCCCGCGAGACGGATAAAACACTTTTAGGCGAAACCGTTCGTCGACTCGTTCGCGCAACTGACCGTGCCCGTTTGTAACCCTAACCGTCAAATACGGGAGGCGTCCGTGGAACCGGTCGGTCATCGCGTGACCGAACCCAAGGCGCAAGGAAGGTACGAAGACCGAAGGGCGGGGATGGCAATCCGGACCGGGCCTGTGACGGCGTGGCTGACTTCGGGCGGGATGGGTCCGGCTCCCGTTCCCGAGATGGTCCCTCTCGCCCCCGATTCGACGGTTGAGCCTGTGCACTGCGATGCCCTCGAGGGGGTCCCGTCGTGAACGGGACACGATTGCTGCTGCAGTCGGCGCTCATCACGGCCGGCTTCGCCGTCGCGGACGGCGTGATCCTGTACTTGGGCACGGAGCCCACATGGACCTTCGTCCACCGGTGGGTTCTGATGGCGGTGGGCGTCGGGTCCGGAATCGGCTGGGCGGCCCTCGTGATGAGGCAAAGCCGGTCAAGGGCGCACCTGTCCGACGCGCTTCAAATGAAGTCTCCCTGAGCCCGAATCACGGCGGCGCTATCTTCGGCGTTCGCATAGGCGAGGAGGGGCTCCCGATTCAACGCTAGAAACTGTTCCCCCCAGGTGAACTTCGAGAGGATGGCCCGCGCCTCGTCCCCGCGGCCGAAGATCACGAGCGCCGCCGCCAGCGCCTCGACGGACGACAGGACGAACGGCTTCCCGTAGTTCACGGGATTCGCCGCCAGGAGATACGGCAACGCGCGGGCGGAGGCCTGGGGAACCGGCGGGAATCTCCCGCGCTTCCACGACACGTCGACGATGGCGAGGCCCCGGCGCTCCGCGCGCGGCCGGTCCGCGGGGGACAGGGCGCGCTCGGCTTCGGGAGTCAAGAAGACCGCGCCCCTCGGCAGGGCCGACGGACGGGGGACGAACGTCATCAGACCGAGCCGTTCGAGCCGGCGGGACGTGCACTTCTTCGGGTCGCACTGACCCGCGTGGTACGCGACGAGGCGGATCGTTCGCAATCGAATCGCCCCCCTACGGTTTCGTGAACTCGGCGTAGAGCTGCAGCCCGAGCGGGAGCGGCCGGGTTCCGAGATGGGCCAGGGAACGCGAGAGGGCCCGAGGGGTGATTTGCATCACGCGATCCGGGAGCGGGATTCGGTAGGTGTAGGCCAGGCCCATCCTCAGGCCGGCGCGGGCCCCGAGGATCCCGAGCTCCTGAAGGGTGAACCCTTCCCGGCGGTGGCGATCCGGATGGCTTGGGCATTCGGCGGTTGCGTGGTCCTGTAGCAGCTCCGGGTGCAACGTCTCTTGCGTCAGGGATGCCGCGAGTCGAGACACCAGTGCGTCCGGGAGGAATCGCAAGATCCGATACGGCAACGCCTGCGCGTTCGGGGTCGTCATGAAGAATTGTCCTCCGGGTCGCAGGACGCGCCGCGCTTCCGAGAGCATGCGGCCGGGCTCGTCGAGGTGCTCGAGGACCTCCGTGGCGACGACGGCGTCGAATGACTCGTCACGGAACGGGAGGGATTCCGCGTCGGCCCGGACGATTCGGACGCGGGCCGCGGCCTCCGGGTCTCGCGCCGCCTTCCTCGCGCGCACGGAGGTGAGGCGCACCTCGAGGACGTCCATTGCGACGACGTCGATGCCGGCGCTCTCGGACAGGGTGAGAGAGAGCGCGCCATAGCCGCATCCGATGTCGAGCACCCGCGCGCGATTCGTACGAAGAGAGGTCACGATGCCCGTCGCGAGGAGCCGCTGCCGCGAGAAGTACTCCCACTTGACGTAGTCGACCGGTTGGACGAGGTCGATGAGGACGCGGTCGATCCGGGCCTGCCCGGAGGTCCGAGGCTCCACGGATCGCGCGGAAGCGGCGCGTGCGCCATATAGGTGTCGTAACGCATGTCGGCGCCGTGTCCATCAGCACAAAACCTATCCCCTACTCCGCCGTTGCTTGAGTGCCACCGTGATGATCACACCGACGCTGATTCGTGATGAATGATGGGCGATCTGAGTGGCTCTCGATTTGTCAACGCGGCGCCGATGCGTGCCCGGATGTTTTAATAGCGAGACGCCAATCGGTTTCCGGGATGCGCTCATGGTGAGCGGTTTCGATATCCTTGGGCATAACCGTACGCTCCAGGTTCATTGGCTAAAGCGGGTCGTCGCGTTCCTCTTGGATCTCATCACGGTCTTCGCTCCGCTCTGGTCGGTCCTGTTCCTCGAAGGCATCCGGGCGCCGTGGGTCTACGGGGTCTCGGGAGGCATCCTGCTGTACGCCTACTCGACGTTCTCCGAGGCGATATCTCGGACGACCGTCGGGAAGTTCATCGTCGGCCTCGAGGTGCGATCCGTGCGCGGTCCGATGAACTTGTCAAAGGCCGCGGTGCGGAACTTCCCGAAACTGTTCTGGTTCGCCTTCCCTCTCCTCGACACCCTTGCAGGTCTCGTCGTCGACGGAGATCCGCGGCAGCGGTGGTCCGACAAAATCCTCGGGACCACGGTGGCCCAATCCCATCTGATCCATGTCCGCGTCCATCCGATTGAGGCGAGCGACGCCGGCGGTCGATAACCGACACCGCACGGTTATATAGCGTCGGCCTCTGATGCGCCCTCAGTGACGCCATGCTCTTTGTGACGCAGCTGAAGGTCCTCCCGGGACAATGGGAGGACGCGACACGCCTGTTCAAGCACCCGAAGATCCCGAACAACGTCATGGTCCATGAGTTCCTCGGACTCCTCGGCAAGCCCGACGCGATCGTGATTTTCGAAGCCGCGGACCCCGCGACCGCCGCGGACTTCATGGTCCAATTCAGCCGGGTGACAGACGCGACGACCTCGCTTGCGCTACCGATTGAAGAGTTCAAGTGGACGTGGTGACCGGCCGTCTTCCCTGGGACATATCAGGGGCAAACAGGAAAAGCGCTAGTGTCGCCGTGGAGGGAGAGGGTTGGCGGCACCAGCGCAACATCGTAACCGGCGAATTCCCGGGTCCGACGCCCCTTTCAAGGAGCGGGGATATTAACGGGTTATTGTACGCTGGTGAAAGGAGACTCCGCGAAGGCCCGGCGCGAAGTATTACACGATGACCCGAGGTCCCTTACCCGCGACGCCATCCGGCTGGATCTCAACGCGTCCAAGACCCCCGGCCGGTACGTCCCCGAGCGCAACCCTTATCGTCATCGGGGCGCGATGATCGAGTCTCGCCGACGAAGCAACAAAGAAGAAGAAGAGGGCCCGAGGCCCTCGTGGTTGTCTATTGTAGGGCGTGCGTGTAGACGACGGATGAGCCGCTCACGATCTGGACCTGGTATCCGTTGGGGTACGACACCGTGCTGAGACGGAGGACGTCACCCGTGGACACGGTCGACGGCGTGGTCGGCTGGAAGTACATCGCACGGTACCCCGTCGTGCCGCCCGCCGCGATCGTCGAGAACGCGACGTTCGTCGCTCCCGTTACCGGCGCGCCGTTGTTGTCGGTAATCGTGATGAATACCGCACTCGTGGCCGCGCTCTGCGGGATCGACGTGAACGTCAGGGTCCAGTTGGTCTGGCTCTGCGACTTACCGATGTTCACACCCCAGGCCGTCGGCGTCCCGCCAGGCCCCGAGATGAGTCCCGAGACCATGACGTAGAGCACCGCGGCCAGCACCACCGTGATCGCGACCATCAA
>VBLR01000073.1 GCA_005878665.1 Methanobacteriota archaeon
CCTGCCGTCCTTCGATGCGTTCCTCCTCGGCGTGAAGGACAAGAGCCACCTGGTCGATCCCGGCCACTACAAACGAGTCTACCGCCCGCAAGGGTGGCTCTCTCCGGTCGTGCTCGTGGACGGCCGCGTCGGCGGCGTGTGGTCCCACGAGCGGAAGGGTGCCCGTCTCTCGGTGCGCGTCACTCCCTTCGGCAGGATGTCTCCCACGGTGCGGTCACGGATCCGGGAAGAAGTCGATGACCTGGGTCGGTTCTTCGGAGCCGAAGACGCATCGATCCGGTTTTCGTGAAGCGGTTCATCGCGCGGTCGAAGCCTTGGCGAGTTCTTGCTCGCGCAGCTGCCGGCGCAAGACCTTTCCGACGAGCGACATCGGAAGAGCCGTGGCGAACTCGACCGCCTTCGGGACCTTGAACGGCGCAAGGCGTTCTTTGCAGAACGCGATGATGTCCGCCTCCGTCGCGGTCTTGCCGGCCTTCAGGACCACGAACGCCTTGACGGTCTCGCCGCGGTACGGGTCCGGGACGCCGATCGCGGCCGCCTCTCCGACCGCCGGATGCATGAAGAGGACCTCCTCGACTTCTCGCGGGTACACGTTGTAGCCCGAGCAGAGGATCATGTCCTTCTTGCGATCGACGATGTAGAAATATCCGTCCTCGTCCATCCGCGCGAGATCGCCCGTGAGCAACCATCCGTCGCGGAGCACCGTCGCCGTCTCCTCCGGTTGATGCCAGTAGCCCTTCATGACCTGGGGACCGCGGACCGCGAGCTCACCGACATCGCCTTGCGCGAGTTCGCGGGACGGGTCGTCCGGGTCGACCACCCTCGCGTCCGTATCGGGGAACGGGATACCGATGCACTCCTTCACCACGCCTTTGAGAGGATTGCAATGGGTGACGGGCGATGCCTCGGTCAGGCCGTATCCCTCGACCAATCGTCCTCCCGTGGCCGCTTCGAACTGCTTCCGCACCTCGTTCGGCAAGGGGGCGGCCCCCGAGATGCATGCGCGGATGGAACGGAGATCGTACTTCGCGAGTTCCGGGTGCCGCAGGATCCCGATGTACATCGTCGGGACGCCGGGGAGGAGGCTCGGCTTCGTCTTGTTGATCAACTTGAGGATCGCGCCGATTTCCCGCGGGTTCGGGTAAAGGACCACTTCGATGCCGACGACCACGGAGAAGAGCATGACGGCGGTGAGGCCGTACACGTGGAACAGTGGAATTGCCCCAAGCAACTTGTCACGGCCCCGCGAGCCGGTCGAAAACCAAGCCGCGACCTGCATCGCATTGGCGATGAGGTTGCGGTTCGTCAGCATGGCGCCCTTCGACGTGCCGGTCGTGCCGCCCGTGTACTGAAGCACGGCGACGTCGTCGGGGTTCGCACGCATCTCCGGGGCCGGTCCCGGCGGCGTCCGAGCGAGATCCGCGAACCGGTGGATTCCCGTCTCTTTTGGAATGACGAGAGGCCAGTGACCCTGCTTCTTGAGGTCTCGCCGCTTCTTGATCGGGTACAGCTGCCGCAACGGGACCCTCAGGAATTCGCCGACGTCACAGACGACGATGCGCTTCACGGGCGCGTTCGCCCGAGCTTTCGATACGTTGTGCCAGAACAGGTCGAGCGCGATGACGATCTCCACGCCCGCGTCGGTCCAGAGGCTCGCCAGCTCCCGCGGCGTGTACAGCGGATTCGTCTGCACGACGATGCCTCCCGCACGGAGCACCGCGAAGAACGCGACGACGAAGTGGGGCGTGTTCGGGAGGACGAGCGACACGCGGTCGCCGGATCGGACGCCGATCGCACGCAGGCCGGCGGCGAACCGGTCCACGGCCGCGTCGAGGTCCCGATACGACAGGGACTTGCCGTAGAACGTGATCGCGGGACGGTTTCCGAAGTCCTTGGCGGCCCGGCGAAGTAATTCGTGGACGGAAATCTCCGGATAGTCGATTGACTTCGGGACGCCCTCGGGCCAACTCGCGAGCCAGGGCCGCTCGAAAGTCGTCTCCCCCTTCATCATCGGAAGATAACGGGGGCCAGTGCTAAAACCTGCTGGAAGGCCGACGCTCCCGCGAAACGATTATCCGGGGCCGGAGCCCATCGCGGCCCGATGCCCGACGCGCCCCGGTTCCGCGTCACCCGCGAAGGAGGCGTGGCGGTCCTTTGGATCGACAACCCGCCCCGGAATCTCTTGAGCATCTCCATGGTCGCGGACCTCGCGTCTCGGGTCGTCGACTTGGAGAAAGACGATTCCATTCGCGCAGCCGTCGTGTCGGGGGCGGGCCATGCGAATTTCTGTGCGGGGCTGGACATGAGCGAATGGTCCCGGCTCTCGCCGAAGGCCGCGCAAGACGAAATGAGCCGAGGCCAAGACGCGTTCTGGGCCCTCGAACATCTCACGAAGCCGACGATTGCCGCAATCGCGGGCGCGGCCCGCGGCGCGGGGGCGGAGCTCGCCTTCGCGTGCGATCTGCGCATCGCGGATGAGAGCGCGGTCTTCGCGCACCCGGAAATCGACCTCGGCTGGATGCCCAGCCACGGGGCCACCGCGCGGCTTTCGAAGCTCGTTGGACGGTCGCGGGCGCTCGAGATTCTCCTGAGCGGGAAAGAGGTGAAAGCCCTCGACGCCCTCCGCCTGGGGATCCTGAATCATCTCGCCTCTCCCGGCGGCGCACTCGATCAAGCGAAGTCCCTTGCGGCCGCGTTCGCCTCGAAGCCGCGGTCCGCGGTGAAGGCGATCAAGAGGGCGCTCACCGAAGGCGACGAGAAACCGTACCGCAACCGCTTCCTCCTCGAGTCCCAACATGCGATTCAGCTCCTGTGGAGCGACGAGCAGAAGGCCGCGATGGAGCGGCTTCGCGAGAAACGCACTTGAGTCGCGGAAGGAGCGGCCGGGCGCTCAGCGGTGTCGCACGATTGTCTCCTTCGAGCCCCAGCGCTTCAGCTCGATGTCAACGCCCACGTCCGTCGCGACGTAGGATCCGTCCCTCAGGCCCGCCTCGTTCAGAATCTTGCGCCGCTCTTCGTCACTCGCGAACGCGAGTTCGGATTGAAACAACCCGAAGTCGATTTCGACTTTCGAATTCACGCGGACGGCGCCAATTAGACGCGACCCGCTCTCGAGGACGGGCCCAACCGTCGTGATTCGTCCGGCTCGCACTCGCTTCAGAAAGCCGAAACAAATCACGCGGCCTTCGGCCCACTCTCCGGCCCGAGCCTTCGAGTACGAGTCCCGGGGATCGAGGCCGTAGATGTCGACGTAACTCGCGGCGGCTTTCGGATCGTACCCCCATCCTTTCTTCGGGTCCCGCGCGACGCGGATCCGGATGTAGCCCTCGGCTTCGCAATCCGGGCAGAGCAGGGTCTCGAGGATTCGGCCCTTCACCGGAAAGGCGGCTTCGAACTCGAGGCCCGACTTGATCGGACGGGGCACCGACACGCGAACGGGGCCGCGACGATAAAGCCGACGACAGGTGAGCTTCAAATCGTCGTGGGGCCTTTACTCGGGCGAAACACACGGGGGAGCGCCATCCCGGAGGAACGTCTGGTCCACAACTACCTCGTCGAGGCCGGCCTGGCGGCGCGGATTCCGAAAGGGATCCGGATCTGGGAGGAGACCTTGCGGGACGGCGAACAGACGCCCGGGGTCGCCTATACACCGGAGGAGAAGGTCCGGATCGCTCGACTCTTGGACGAAGTCCACGTCCCGATGATGGACGTCGGGATTCCGGTCGTCTCGAGCGAGGAGGCCCGAGGCGTGCGCATGATTGCGAACGCCGGCCTCGACGCGACGATCATGGCCGCGGCCCGGACCGTCCGGAAAGACGTCGAGGCGTGCATCGCCTGCGACGTCGATGAGATCGCGTTGTTCACCGCCGGATCGGATCTGCACATCAAACACAAGCTGGCGATGACCCGCGACCAGGTGAAAGAGGCCGCGGTCCGCGAGACGGAGTATGCGGTCGCCCACGGGGTTGACGTCTCGTTCGTGACGGAGGATACGTTCCGAGCCGACCTCGACTTCGTCGTCGATCTGTATGACGCGTGCACCGCGGCGGGCGCCCACCGTGCGGTGGTCTGCGACACCGTCGGGGTGATGACGCCACCCGGAATCGCTTGGTTCTTCGAGCAACTGAAGCGCCGCCTGCGGCCGACCGAACTCTCGTTCCACGGCCACAACGACTTCGGGCTCGCGGTGGCGAACAGCCTGGCGGCGGTCGAGGCCGGCGTCGCGGTGCCCCACACCTGTGTGAATGGCCTCGGGGAACGCTCCGGCAACGCGAGCTTCGAGGAACTCGTCCTGGCCCTCGAGGCCCTGTACGGATACGACACGGGGATCGACGTCTCCCGAATCTACGAGCTCTCCCAACTCGTCGAGACGCTGAGCGGGATCCCGGTCGGGACGCATCAACCCCTCGTCGGACCCAACGCCTTCGCCCACGAGTCCGGCATCCATGCCCACGGCGTGATCAAGCACACCGCGACGTACGAGCCGATTCAGCCGGAGAAACTCGGGAGGCAGCGGACGTTCGTCTTCGGAAAGCACACGGGGTCCCTCGCGGTCGCCGAGAAGCTTCGCGGCCGCGGGATCGCCGCGACGCCGGAGCAAGTCGCGGGGCTCGTGAAGCTGATCAAAGACTTCGCGGAGGGGCGATCCAAGGGTGATCAGCAAGCCTTCGTCGCCTTGTTCCGAGAGCGCGCGGAGCGGCAACGCGGTGTGACGGACGACGAGTTCTGGGCGCTCGCGCGGAAGGCCGGCCTGGCTGCGCCAAAGTGACCCGGCTCACGTCTTGCGGGCCGGTGGGTCCGCGGGATCGGGGTCGGCGCCGGCGAGCCCCATCGCGGTGCGGGCGAGCGCGGCCGCCCGCCGAGACGTCGAGACATAGATTCCCAGGAGGACGATTCCCGCCCCGGCCAGGTCGATGAGGTCAAAGGTCTCGTTGCCGAGGCCCGCCCCGAGCAAGACCGCCACGATCGGGATGATCAACGCGATGTAGGAGAGCGAGGTCGCGGGCATCTCCTTCAGGAGCCACTGCCACGCCACGAACGTGACGACGGATCCGGCAAGTGCGAGATAGAGGATCGCACCGAGGCCTTGGGGCCAGGTTGGAATTCCCCACGGCTCTCGCGTGATGAGGGACACGGTCGCCAGGCCCGCGGCCCCGACCGCCATCGCGGCCGCGTTGAAACTGATCGGTTCCGTGTCGTGGCCCCATCGTTTCACGGCCACGGTCGCAAACGCCGCGCACGTCGCGGCGAGGACGATCGAGAGCATGGGGGCAACCTGGCCGAGTCCTGCGGTCCCGAGCTGACTGCGAAAGATGAGGACGACCCCGCCGAAGCCCACGCCGATGCCGAGCATTTTCTGGATCGTGAAGCGTTCCGCTTTCAGGAATGCGTTGGCCACGAGGGCGGTCTGGAGCGGAAAGGTCGCGAAGAGGATCGCGGAGAGGCCACTGAGCACGCCGTGGTTCTCGCCCCAGTAGATGAGCCCGTAGTCCGCGGTGAAGAGGACGATTCCGACGAATCCAACGAGCGCCCATTCGGTCCGGTTCTGTGGCCACTTCGACCGGAATACGACCGCGAGTGGTACCAGTACGATCGACGCAACGGCGAACCGCAGCGACGCGGACAAGAACGCCGGGGCGCCTTCGAGGCCGATCCGGATCGCGAGCCACGTGGAGCCCCAGATCAGGCAGAGCATCGCGAACGCCGCGCTCTGCTTCGAACTCGTCGCCATCGGCCCCTGGATTACGCCCTCTCGTAAAGCCTTGGGGCCGTCCATGGCCATGTTTATAGGTCGCGCCGCACCTGTGCATCCACCGATCCCGATGACGGGCCAGACGATGTCGGAGAAGGTCCTCGCGCGCGCGAGCCACACCGAGTCCGTGAGCCCCGGCCAGATCGTCGACGGAGACGTCGACCTGTTGTACATGCACGAGATGCTCGCGATGGCCCTGCTTCCCTTCAACGAGATCGGCACGATGAAAGTCTGGGATCCGGAGAAGATCGTCGTCACGCTGGATCACTGGGTCCCCCCGCCGACGCCGGAGATCGCGAAGATGCACCAGTCGATCCGCGATTTCTGCCGGAAGCAAGGTATCCGACGGTTCCATGACGTCGGAGACCACGGTATCGTCCACCAGTTGATCGCGGAACGCGGCTACGCGCATCCCTGGGATCTCGTCATCGGGAGTGACAGTCACACGAACATGGTCGGGGCGGTCGGGGCGTTCGCGGCGGGGATCGGGGCCACGGATACCGCCGCGGTCATGGCGAAAGGACAGCTGTGGCTCCGGGTGCCGGAGACGATGCGGGTCGACATCCACGGGACTCTGGGCGAGCGGACGGGCGCGAAGGACGTCATCCTCAAGGTGATCGGCACGACCGGGGACGATGCCGCCCGGTACGCGGCGGTCGAGTTCACTGGACCGACGGTGAAAGCCTTCCCCATGAACGAACGATTCGTCCTGTGCAACATGACGACGGAGATGGGGGCGAAGGTCGGGATGATCGCGGCGGATCAGGTGACGAAGGAGTACCTTGCGCACACGGGTCATCGATTCGAGGCGATTGGGTCCGACGAGGACGCGTCGTTCGTGAAAACGTTCACATTCGACGTCGATGGCATGGGGCCGCAGGTCGCGTGTCCGTCGAATCCCGCGAACCTGAAGCCCGTCGAGGAGGTCGAGGGGACGAAGATCGACGTGGCGTTCCTGGGCTCGTGCACCAATGCGCGCATCGAGGATCTCCGAATTGCCGCGGAACTCTTGAGGGGCGAGAAGGTCGCACCCGGCGTGCGCTTCCAGATTACGCCCGCGTCGCAGATCATCTACCGCCAAGCGCTCAAGGAAGGCCTTGTCGAGGTTTTCATGGACGCCGGCGCGATGTTCACGTCGTCCACGTGCGGGCCTTGCTTCGGCGGCCACCTGGGCACGCTCGCGGGCGACGAGGTCTGCATTTCCTCGACGAACCGAAACTACCCTGGCCGAATGGGTTCGCCGACGGCCCAAGTATATCTCGCAAGCCCGTGGACGGTGACGGCCTCGGCGATCCACGGGGAAATCACGGATCCGCGGAAGGCGTAGCGGTCATGCAAACCCGTTTCCAGGGGCGCGTGTGGACATTCGGCGACGACATCTCGACGGATCACATCATCGCAGGCAAGTACCTGGGGACCACGGATCCGAAGGTGTTCGCAGATCACGCTTTCGAAGCCGTCGACCCAACGTGGGCGAAGAACGTCCGCCCCGGCGACCTGATCGTCGCGGGAACCAACTTCGGCTGCGGCTCGAGCCGAGAGCAGGCCCCGGTCGCCCTGAAGACCCTCGGCATCTCCGCGATCCTCGCGACCTCGTTCGCGCGAATCTTCTTCCGGAACGCCATCAACCTCGGATTTCCGGTAATCGAATGCGCCGGCTTGCGCGACCTTGTGAAGTCGGGCGACGAGATCGATCTCGACCTGGCGGGCGGTGAGGTCCGCGTCCCGTCCGGCGTGATGCTAAAATTCACACCGCTCCCGCCGAACGTCCTTGAGATTCTTGAGGCGGGCGGCCTCGTGCCCAAGCTCAAGAAAGAGCTCGCTTCCCGGGCGAGGTAGCCACGAGAACACAGTGAAGAACGCAGTGGACATAGAATCCTAATATTCCCGACGCCATTGTGTCGGCGATGAAGATTTCCCGCTGGCTGCCGTTAATCGCAGTCGCGCTGGCTTTCCTTATCGCCCTAGGCTACGTCGTGGCAAACCCGTTGCCCGCGAATGGGTACGGGCGCCCAATCTACGATGTCCGGACAACGCTTGCGATCGCAGCGGGTTCGAGCCGGACGATCCTGATGGCGGAAGGATCCGTCGTCCCGAGCCGCTCGTTGATCCTGGTCGTCGCGGGCGTGATGAACCGGCAGCCGGGGTCCGATCTTTCCGAGACCGCGTACTTCCGACTGACGCACGCCGGTGCGACGATTGCGCAGGGGGATGTCAGCCCGTTCTCCGAGTCGTTCGAGACGCGGGTCGAATCCGGGGGCGCAGACAACCCGGCGCTGTTCATCCGCAATGACCACGCGTTCGATCTTACGATCGACTACCGCGCCTTCGTTACGCGTCCGCCCTCGACCCTCGAGCACTTCGCCCCGTACCTCGCGGTCCTGGTCCCCCTTCTTGCGGTGGCGATCCTATGGGCCGCCCTCTACCACCCGAGCGGCCGCCGTTCCGGTCAGCCGATCTGATCGAGGCCTCGCAGGAGGGAAACGTTAAGCCCCGCCCTCCGCATCGCCGCCGCGATGGCCCACAAAATCGTTCTCCTCGCGGGGGACGGCGTTGGACCAGAAGTGATGCGCGAGGCCGTGAAAGTCCTGGACGCCGTGGAATCGGCGTACGGCGTCTCGTTCGACCTCGTCCCCTTTCCGTGCGGCGGTCAACACTACCTCGATACAGGAGAGGAGTGGCCCGACGGTGCGTTCGAGTCATGCAAAGCCGCGGACGCGATTCTCCTCGGGGCGGTTGGGCTTCCCGAGGCGGTACTCCCGAACGGCGATATCGCCGGAGTCGGCGTGGTCTTTGGATTGCGTTTCGGTTTGGACCTCTATGCGAACGTCCGCCCGACGAAACTCTATCCGAACGTTCGACACAAGATTCACGACGGGTTCAAGTTGGTGTGGGAGCCCGGAAAGGTGGATTTCGTCATCGTTCGGGAGAACACGGAGGGACTGTACACGCCGACCCGCGGCTTCCTCGACCGGGGTGGGGTGAAGGAACTTGCCGTGGACAGCCGTGTCATCACGCGGAAGGGAGCCGAGCGGGTGATCCGATTCGCCTTCGAAATATCGAAACAGCGGAAGGGCGCGCCGGCGGATCTGAAGCACCGAGTGACGTGCGTGGACAAGTCGAACGTCACCGCCGGATGCAAACTCTTCCGGCAAGTTTACGAAGAGGTGGCGGCGCGGTACCCGACGATCCAGAGGGACTACGCGTACATCGACGCGTTCCAGCAGTGGCTCATTCGCTCTCCCGAGGTGTACGATGTTGCGGTCACGTCGAACCTGTTCGGCGACATTGCGACGGATCTCGCAGCGGTCCTCCAAGGTGGGATGGGCATGGCCGCGGGCGGGAACATTGGCGATCAGCATGGGATGTTCGAGCCGATCCACGGCAGCGCGCCGAAGCATGCGGGAAAGGACGAGGTCAACCCGACCGCGATGATCCTCGCGGTCCAGATGATGCTCGATTGGCTCGGCCGGAAAAAAGGAGATGAGGCATTGGGGGAGGCCGCGACCGCGATTGAACAAGCGGTCGAGACGACCGTAAAGAAAGGCACGGTCCTCACGTACGATCTCGGCGGCTCCGCGAAATGCAGCGAGGTCGGAACTGCGATTGCGTCCGCCGTGGCTCGACCGCGGAAGAAGTCATGACGTGCTCGACACTCTGCACGCTATCTGATGTGAAGCCGGTCGCTCCGCGATCGCTATCTCGGATCGAACACGGGCGGCTCAGCTTTCTCGCCACTGATACAGCCACCAAGCGAGGCCGAGGCCCACTGCCGTCGAGAGGACCAGCAAGCCCGCGTCCAACGCGAGACTGGCGTTTGTGGCCGGTTCCAGTCCGAGCACGCCTTGGACCAGGAGGGCCGCATAGGTTGCCGGTAGAAGCTGAGCGAGTTCTCGCCACACCGGTGGGAGTCGGGAGAGCGGATAGTACAGCGGTGAAAGAATGCCGAGGAGAGTGAAGATCAGGTTCCCCACGGGCCACACCTCTCGTTGGCTCCGCAGCCGGCTCGACACCGCGATCCCGATGGCGGAGTACAGGACCCAGATGGTCAGGATGCATGCGACGATTACGAGCCATGCGATGACGGTCACCGACGTGACCGTGGCGAGGATGATTCCGAGGACCACGAGGGCGGGTAGCGCCGGGATGATGTTCGAGAATGCGACGCCGAACAGGTACCGCACTTTGTCGTGCGGGGACGCCACGAAGATGTCCTGGAGGCGCAGTTCGATCCGGAAGACCGCGGAGTCGGACAAGCACCAGCTTCCGATGTTCTGCGTCGAGAATATCATGGCGCCGGCCACCTGGAGAGGGAAGTACGAAGGGTCCGAGATTAGGTGCAAGAAGTAGAGGAAGAAGAACGGTTGCAGCAGGGGGACGATCGCGGCGGCGGGGCTCCGCCAAATCCACCGCCATCCGATGAGGCCCCACGCCGCGAGCACGCGTCCTTTCTGCGGTTGCGCCGCCAAGTTGACTTCGACGGCCATGGTCAACGCTCCCGGGCCATCCTCCGGGCCCAATAGATTCCGAAGACGAACATGGCGACGGATTCCACCGCGAGAGCCGCCGCCGCGAGGATCGCCTCGTTTCCGCTGATCGTCTCGAGACCGGCCGCACTGTTGACGAGCACCGCGGCGCCGCTGGTCGGGAGGAGCAGGACGACGGACCGCCACTCGGTCGGGATGAACCGGATCGGATAGAATACGGGCGGCACGATGCCGAAGAGATTCGTCAGGAGAGCCGAGTACGGCCAGATCGTCTTCATGTCCTTGAAGAGCGTCGACACCACGTAGCCGATGGTCGATGACACGGACCACACCGCCAGGAGGCAGGCCGCCAGGACTAGCCACGCGGCGACGGACAGCGGATGAAGGATCTCCAGGATGGCGAGGACGAACAGGCTCGGGGGCAGGTACGCGACGAGCATCCCTCCCGCGATGCCGACGAAGTACGCCTCGGGGGAGAGCGGGCTCGCGTGGTAGAGCTCGTTCAACTTGTGGTCGATCCGGATGTACGCGGCCTCGTTCAGGACGCGCTGTCCGATCAGGAACATCGAGTAGACCAGCGAACCGATGAGCGTCACCGCAATCAGGTCCGGCGCGAGGACCGCCACGAAGATCAGCAGAGCGCCCGGCGTCAGCGTGCCCGTGACGATCGCGAGCCACTCGTGGAATTGGACCCGGATCTCCGTCGCCAAGAAGACGCCGGTGCCGCCCCATCGGAGTCCGAACGCCATAGGCTCACTCCGCATCGATCGAGCGACCGACGATCGTGAGGAACGCCTCCTCGAGGCTCACCGGCCCCACGGTGGCGGACAGGTGCTCCCGCAGCGCCACATCCATGATTTCGTGGACCCGCCCGGGCTCCGTGATCACGTGCAACGAATTCCCTTCCTCGACGCTCTGGCCGAACGAAGCGAACCGCTCCCGATGGTTCCCGCCGTTCTCGATCGAGACCCGCAACGTGCCGCCAATCTGCCGTTTCGCCCCTTCCGCGGTCCCTTCGAAGAGGATGCGGCCTTCCTCGACGATGAACAACCGCTCCGAGAGCGCCTCGGCCTCGTCGAGGTAGTGTGTCGTCAAGAGGACTGTGCAGCCCCTCCGCGTCAGGTCCCGCAGGACATCCCACACGGCGCGGCGCGCGAACGGGTCGAGCCCGATCGTCGGCTCGTCCAAGAAGAGAAGCGGTGCCTCCGTCGCCAAGACCGTGGCCACCATCGCCCGCTGCTTCTGTCCACCCGACAGGGTCACGGACAAGCGATCCGCGACGTCCTCGAGTCCCATTTTCTCCAACGCACCTTCCGTTCGCGCCTTCGCATCTTCGCGGGGGAGGCCACGCGCTCGGAGGTAGCAGTACACCTGCTCCCGCGGTGTCAGGTGGAAGAACGGTTTCCCCTCCTGGGGTACGACGGCGATCAGGGGCCGGACGGATTCTGGGGCGGTCACAACGTCGTGGCCGAACACTTCGATTTGTCCCGACGTTGGGAAGAGGAGGGTCGAGGCGATCCGAAGGAACGTCGTCTTCCCCGCACCGTTCCGGCCCAGGAGGGCGATTCGTTCGCCCCGTCGAAGAGCGAGGGATACGCCTCGCAGCGCCTCGACGTCGGGCGAGCCCCGACCGTGGTACACCTTCCGCACGTCGACCGCGCGGAGC
>VBLR01000074.1 GCA_005878665.1 Methanobacteriota archaeon
CCCCGCGCGCAAGGTCCATCTCTTTGACAAGAAAACGGGAAAGGCCCTGGTGTGAAGGAATCGTCGCCGTCCGTCCAGCACGCCTCGGTCGCAGGGCCTGACAGGTGAATCCACCGGGGGATGGGCGACTCTTGAATCTCGACGAAGTCCGTCGGAACCTCCGCAACGACCTCGATTCGCTGCGGGCCCCGGAGGGGTACCTGTTCGCGGGTTCTCCCCGGTATCATACGCTCTTCGGCCGGGACTCCTTGATTGCGGCGTGGGAGACCTTGGCTATCGATCCCACGATCGCAAACGCGACGTTGCGGATCCTCGCTCGATACCAGGGCCGGCGGGTCCATCCCCGCTCCGAAGAGGAACCCGGACGGATCCTGCACGAGCATCGTTTCGATCCCGAATCGAGGAAGGAGCTACCGGACTGGGATTTCCCGTACTTCGGGAGCATCGACAGCACGCCTCTCTTTGTCATCGTGGCCGCCGAACACGAGCGCCGCACGGGAGACGGACGGCTCGTCGACGATTTGTGGCCGTCCATCGAGTCGGCATGGCGATGGATGACGGAATACGGCGACAAGGATGGCGATGGCTTCCTGGAATACAATCGGACAAACCCGCACGGGCTTCTCCATCAGGGATGGAAAGATGGCGTCGAGGATCACTTGCGGATGAAGCCCCCGATCGCCCTGATCGAGGTGCAAGGCTACGCGGTGGCCGCCCATCGGGCCTGTGCCGCCCTCGCGGCCAAGCGAGGTCATCGGGATGTTGCGGAGCACGCGGCAACCGCAAGCGCGAGGCTACGCGATGCGCTGAATCGCGACTTCTGGATGGCCGATCGCAAGTTCTACGCCCTCGCCTTGGACGGATCGAAGCAGCAGCGAACGGCGATCACATCGAATCCGGGACATCTCCTGCTCATGGATGCCGTCCCGGCCACGCGCATTCGCGACCTAGTCGCCCGGGTGTTCCGCGACGACATGTGGACGCCGTACGGCATCCGGGACCATGCGGCCTCCGAGCCCGACTTCAATCCGTATTCGTCCCACAACGGGAGCATCTGGCCCCACGACAATTGGATCTTTGCCCGCGGGCTGCTCGAACATGGGTTCGTCGAAGAAGCGAAGCGAGTCGCCGGATCCCTCCTCCGAGCCTACCAAGCGATGGGTCGGATTCCCGAGCGATACGTCGTCGACGGAGACACGCTCGTCGACGTATCGACTTCCTCTGCCGAAGGGTGGCGCGCCAATCCCCTTCAGGCATGGTCGACCGGGGCCTTGCTCGACCTGCTCTCGGATCCCCGTCTCGTGCCTCCGTAGTGCGGGAGCGGACGGCCTACCCCTTGACGGTCCATCCGATCATCCCGCGAATGTAGAACTTCTGCAGGAGGACGTACAAGCCCACGGGGACGAGCATCACCAAGAGAGAGCCCGCGGCGAGGAGGCCCGGATCGAACTCGAACTTCCCAATCGTGTGGATCAGGGCAACCGTGGCGGTCATGCAACTGGGATTCGCCGGACACAACAGGAGGGAAAAGAAGAAGTCGTTCCAGACCCACATGAACTGGAGGACAGCGACGGCCGCCAGGGCGGGAAGCGCCATCGGCAGGACGATCTTGAAGAACACTTTCAAGTCCGAAGCGCCATCGACGCGTGCGGCTTCCTCCACGTCTTTTGGCAGGGCCGAAAAAAAGTTGCGCATGAAGAGGACAATCCACGGCAGGCCCCACGCCGAATGAAGGAGCACCAGCGATACCAACGTGTTTTCGAGGTTCAAGCTGACCATGATTCGGAAGATCGGGATGGCCACCATCTGCTGCGGGATCGTCATGAGGAGGACAACGGTCAGGAAGACGTAATCTCGGATCGGGAAGGAGAACCGCGCAAACCCGTACCCGGCGAGCGTCGCGACGAACATGGGGATGATCGTGGCGGGGACCGCAATGAGAAGCGAATTTCGAAAGCCGAACGAGATCGAGTTGAAGGCGGACACGAACTTCGTGAAGGATGGTGTAAAGGGGTCAAAGTTCCACCACCCGCCGACGATCTCCGGCAGAGGACGGAATGCGGCCATCGTGAGGCCGACGAACGGAAACAGCCATCCGATCGCCAAGCCCCAGGCGAACAGATGAATCACGATCGTTCGAATCCTCAAGCGGACCATCAGCGCTTCACCATGTAGCGGATCGTGATCGACGTGGCCACGAGGGTCAGGAGGCTCAGGAACGTCGCAACCGCGGCGGCCGTCCCGAAGTCGAATTGGACGAATGCCTGGCGATACATCTGCAACGCGAGGACGTCTGCGGCGCCCCCTACACCCCCATTTGGACTCGTCGCTCCAAAGACGAGATCGAAGATTTTCAATTCCCACAGGATGCTCATCGTGACGACGACGATCGTCATCGGTTTCAGGAGGGGAAAGGTGACATTAGTGAATGTCCGCAAGGTCGAAGCGCCGTCGATCTTCGCGGCTTCCCAGTATTCTTTCGGAATCGTCGTGAGGCCGGCGGAATAGACGATCAAGCTGAAGCCGGTCCAAAGCCAGACGGATCCGAAAATCAGGCCGAAGAGGAGCGTCGTGGGTCGCTGCAACCAGCCGCTCGCCAGCGAGCGGATGCCAATCGAAGCGAAGAACTTCGGGACGATTCCGATCGCCCCGTCGAAGACATAGAGCATCATGATCCCACCGATGATGAGGGGCGTCACCATGCCGATGAAAATCGCGGCTTTCACCCAAGCCGCCCCACGCACTTCCCGGAGGACGAGGGCGAGCCACATGCCGAGAAACATCGATAGAGGCAGGTGGATCGCAATCCAGATCGCGTTGTTGATCAGGGTCCCGAACGGTGGCGGCTTGGGAAATCCGTTGATGTTGATCGTGTCGGGACTACCCAGGACATTTCCGTAATTCGCGAACCCGACGAATTGGCCGTTCGCGTCGAAGAAGCTGACGCCGATCGTGGCGATCACAGGATAGCCAACGAAGAGGACGATCAGGAACAGGGCGGGAGAGAAAAACGCGAGGCGCAGTCCCGCCCTTCGCGCGCGGGGGCTCCCTCGCTTCCCGACGAACCGGCTCGTGCGGTCCCTGAGACGTCCCAGGAGCCTCGCGACTCCTTCGATCCGCGACCGTCTCATGAGGCCGGCATCTTCGATTGGATGGATGCCAGGACCGCGTCGAGCTGACCCGGCGAGACCCAGAGCAGCTGGAGCTGGCTCCAGAGGTTCGTCTGGAACTGTCCACCAATCGAATCGTCGAGGTCCGAGAGAATTTGGACCCCGTTCATCAGCTGGGCCACTCCGCGGTCGACGGCGGGGTAGTCGCTGAGGGGAACGCCCAGGGCCGTCGCGATGTGGCCACCCTGTTCGACCTGAATCGTCTGGCCGTCCTTGCTCGCCAAGTACGAGAACAGCTGCTGGGCCTCCGTCAAATGGGCGGTGTACTTGGGGACGAAGAAATAGTCGCCTCCAAAGACGATCCCCGTCGTCGTCCCCGCCGGGGCCGGCAGAGAGAAGACCCCCAAGTCGCTCGGATCCGGCACGAGACCGGTGATCCAGCTGCCCATGAAGTACAGGGCGTGCAGATTGCCCCACCAGTTGGTGAGGGCGACCGTGTTCCACTCCAACGGTTCGCTGAAGCAGCCGCCTGCGAGGAGCGGAGTGAGCCGATCGGTGAAGATCGCGCGGACGTCGGGATCCGTCCAATGTTTTGTCCCGTTGGTCAGGGCTCGGTGCATGCTCGCCCCGCCGTACGTGGCGATGAAGTGCTCCACGATGTCCGACAACGGCCATCCGACGCTGTCTCCGCTGACGATCGGCGTCCGAATTCCTTTGATCTTCGAAATCGTCACGAGGAGCGCTTTGAAGTCCGTGTACGTCGTGGGAACGGTCAGGTTGTGTGCGGCGAAGAACGATTTCCGATACCAGAATCCGGGCTTGACCTTCCCCGTGTAGACCCCGCCGTACGGATCGCTGCCAACTTTCACCGGATCAAGCGAACCGGGGATGAAGTCCGAATCGCTGATATTGCCCGTTTCCTTGATGATGTGCTGCGGATTCGCCTTGATGAACGAAGTCGTCATGAAGATGACATCGCCCGGCGTCTGACCGCTCGCGAATTGCGCCGGCAAGATCGTCGTGAGCTGCTCCTGTCGGAGGTTCTCATACGTCACCGGAACCCCCGTCGCGGCGGTGAAGTTTTCAAGGACCGGCCGGAAGAGTTCGAACTCTCCCCCGGGAGCCCATGGACCGATGACTGTGATCGTCGCTTGGGCCGTCTTATATGGCGGGTCGACGTGGAACGTGAATATCGGCGAGGTGTCTTCTGCGGACACAACTGACGCGGCATTGGAAGCGGCCGGGGCCGCGGAACTGCTCACCCCTCCTCCCCCGCCGCAGAGCGCAGGCGTCGTCGCGGCGGGTTGCGCGAGATAATACGCCGTGATGCCCGTCACGAAGTTTGTAATCACGAGCAGGGCCGCGATCGCGACCAACAGTTTCCATCGACCGCTCGGCGGCTTGTAAGCTTCGGTCGATCCACCGGATGCACCCTCTGAACTACCCGAACCCGCCATTCGACCCTCCTCCCCGGACTGTGCCGGGTATGTCTCTAGTCGCTTTTTATTCTTTACGCAGCCATCTCGCTCGAACCGCGGCGTGAAAGGCGGAGTCGGGTCCCCGAGAAATCAACGGCGCACGCGAATGTAACTCGGAACGGTCCGGTCCACGCTGAGTTTCACAGGAGCTTGACGACGACCGTCAAATTCACCGAGTGCGTAATCGAGCCGATCGTGGCGGTCACCGTGACCGTGTACGTTCCGGGTGTCGTCAAGAGCGACGTCGAGACGGTCAGGGTCGACGTGGCGGTCCCGTCCGCGGCCAGCGTCACGCTGCTCGGGCTCACTGCGACGGTTGGCCACACCAGGACCAGATCGGACGAAGAGATCGAGGCGCTCACGCTCCCCGTCCCCGCCAAACCGTTCAGGCTGGTGAGCGTAATCGTGGACACACCGGACCCTGAGACGGTGACCGTCAGGGAACTGGGTGAGGCGCCGATGCTGAAATCGGCGGGAGGAGGCGGAGGCGGCGGTGCGCTCACGGTGACGGTGTGAGACGCGCTGCCCGTCAACCCTCCGGAATCCTGCGCCTGGACGCCGACCGCATAAGAGCCGGCCGAGCCGAAGGTGTGTGTCGCGCTCTTCGTCGTGGACCAAGAGGTGTCCCACGTGCCATCGCCGTTCCAGTCCCAGCGGACCTGGATCGCGCTCGGTTGGTCGTGGTCGTCACTCACTTGTGCGGTGAACGTAAACACGGTGTTCGTATCGCCGGACGTCGGTGTCCCAGTGAAGTCCACGGTAGGGGGTGTATTCGGAGGCGGAGGAGGTGGTTGGGACGAGGTCACTCGCACCACATGCGATTGGGTCGACGTGAGGCCGCCGGAGTCGATCGCCTCCACGACCGCGGTCTTGTTCCCCGCCGTGCTGTAGCGGTGGCTGGCCGTCTTCGTGGTCGACCAGCCCGTGTCCCAGACGCCATCCCCCGTCCAGTCCCAGCGGACCTGAATCGAGCTGGCGGAATCGTGGTCGTCGCTCGCCTGAGCCGTGAATGCGAACACCGTGGTGTTGTTGCCGGAGTTCGGAGTCCAAGTGAAGTCCACGGAAGGCGGGGAATTCGAAGGCGGCGGAGGCGGTGGGGAACTCGAGAGCTTCCATGCGGTGAACGGATGGAGCTCCCAGTGCCACGGGCCCTCCCAGAACACGAAGCCTTGGACGTCCAGGGAGATGCTCCCATTCGACTGTTCCTGGAAGAGGGTCTGGTTGTCGCAACTCGGGACGTTCGGCCCACAGTATCCCTTGCCCAGCCAGTCCCGATCGATCTCGATTCGGAGGTATCCACTCGTCGTCCCGATGGTAATGATCTGTCCGCCATCCGTGCAATAGGTCTGGTTGCCGGGGTAGCGCTGGCCGCCGTTCTGCTTCGAATACCACGCGGAGCAGTCCGTCGTCTTGATTGCGTACCCGTACAGGGAGACGTTGTTGATTTGGACGAAGGAGGACAGGACTTGGCCGGTCGCGTTCGTGATCGTGCACGGCGGGGAGAGAGATCGCTCGAGCGGGATCCCGCCCGAGGTTGAGTTGACCTGGTATCGGCTTCCGTTGAGGTCCTGGTGCGGATACGCGGGTCCAAGCACATCGCGGATCGTGACCAAGTCGGCGCTACACGCGACGTTGGGATTCCACGAGGCCAGCCCGCTCGTCGCCGCGTCCGTCGGCGAAACGACGAAGAGATAGACCGGGACCGCGAGGATGAGCATGATTAGCGCGGCAGAAAGCGTCAGCAACGCCGACTTCCGCGCACTACGTCCTCGATAGCCTGAACCGCGGCTTGCCGTCACGAGGCGCTCGGAGGCGCCGAGAGAATATCTGGCGGACGTTTACACTATCGTGAATGTGAACACTATCCACTGCACTGGAATGGGACGGAGAAGGCGCCGTCGGAGGGAATCAGAACCTCGGTCGCTCGAGGTGCGACACGGCTCGGTCATGCCTTCCCGCGTCGAACTCGACCAAGGTCTTCAGGAGAGCCATCGCCTGGTCGGGTTTCCCCGCATCGAACGCTCCGATCACCGCGCGAAGGAACACCATCATCGAGTCGTCGGCCGCTCGCGGGACTTCTGCCGGGTCCGCAGATGCCGCATCCGCCAAATCGCCCATCGGCCCCTAGCAACTGGCCGTCGATATCTAACGTTTTCCGTTGAAAAATCGATGTCGATTATCGCGTTCGATAGAGTCGAAGTGGAACACCGCACGGAGCGATTGACTCCTGCGTAGCTTCCCACATTAGGTCTTCGATCTTCGTGGAAGCGTTACGACAGAAGCGGCGACACCGTGTCGTCCGAAAAATGTCAGTTAACCATATCGTTGAATATCCGGCGACCATTCGGTTAACCAGATGGTTAATCGATCCGTGGTCGCTCAGGAGCTCGACGCCGTGTTCGCGGCGTTGGCCCATCCGATCCGGCGAGCGATCTTGGAACAGCTTGCCGGCGGTGACGCGATCGTGAGCGAGCTCGCGGGCCCGCACGATGTCAGCCTGCCGGCCATCTCGAAGCATCTGCACGTGCTCGAGCGTGCCGGCTTGCTCGTCGTGGAACCCGAAGGGCGCGTGCACCGGTGCCAGATCGACGCCGCGCCGTTGAGCGCCGCCTTCGGTTGGCTCACCCAGTACCGCGTCCTCTGGGAAGACCGCTTCGACCGATTGGCCAAACACTTGGAGGAAAAATCATGAGCGCAGCCACACCCACCGTGAAGGACGATCGACTGCCCGTGGCGACTTGGGAGGAGTGACCGTGGCGACCAAGGATCCCGCGAGAGGAAAACGCCCCGTGGATACACGGGCTCTCGTCATCACGCGCCAGTTCGACGCGCCGCGCGAGCGCCTCTGGCAGGCGTGGACGGACCCCGAGCACGTGAAGCGCTGGTGGGGGCCGAAAGGGTTCACGACGCCGTTCTGCACGATCGACTTGCGCGTGGGCGGCGTATTCCTGTACTGCATGCGATCTCCCGAAGGGAAGGACTACTGGAGCAAGAACGTCTATCGCGAGATCGTCTCGCCGACGCGGATCGTCGCCACAGATAGCTTCGCCGACGAGAAAGGCAACGTGGTCCCGGCGACATACTACGGCATGAGTTCCGACATCCCACTGGAGATGCTCGTGACGGTGACGTTCGAGGAACTGGGTGGAAAGACGAAACTCACCCTGACGCACGCCGGCCTTCCGGCAGGCGAGCAACGCGACGGAGCCCAGACGGGGTGGAGCGAATCGTTCGATAAACTGGCCGAGAGCCTGAAGAGATCGTCGAAGGGGAAAGAGACCGCGACGCAGGCTAAGAAAGCCTACGCCCTGAGCTTTCCGACCGATCGAGAGATCGTCATGGAACGTGTCTTCGACGCTCCCCGATCCCGCGTGTTCGACGCGTACACGGATCCGAAGCTCATCCCGCTCTGGTGGGGGCCGAGACGGTATACGATCACGGTCGACAAGATGGACGTCCGACCGGGCGGCATTTGGCGGTACATCTCCCGCGGAGCGGACGGCGCCGAGGATGCGTTCAACGGCGTGTACCGAGAAGTGGTGCGACCCGTGCGCCTGGTCAGCACCTTCGAGTACGAGGGGATGCCCGGCCACATCGCGGTGGACACGGCCACGTTCGAGGAGCACGGCGGCAAGACGAAGGTGACGGTCACCTCCCGGTTCGAGACGGCCGAGGATCGCGATGGGATGGTCAAGTCCGGCATGGAGGGCGGAGCCGCCGAGTCATGGGACCGCCTCGCGGAACTCTTGCGAAAATCCTGAACCCCCGCAGGCGGCGCCGACCCGCATGGACGGAGGGCTCAGTAGATCCGGGTATTGTCGTCTGGGGGGTCCTGCCCCCCCGCAGGAGGATCGGCGGGCGGGTCGGCGGGCGGATCGGGGAGTGGATCGGGAGGCGGATCAGAGGACGAATCGGGCAGAGGCTCGGGGGACGGAGTTGGGGCTGCCCGGGCGCGGCGCCATGACCAAACGCTCAGCATCAGAGAGGCTGCCACGAGAGCCAACCCCCCGACGAGCACGATGATCGCCACCAAGGCGTCGCCGGTTTTCAAGCCGACGGCGACCAAGTTGAGGTGGACTTGGAGTTCTTGCTGCGCTGGCACGTCCACGGCGACCACGTGATATTGTCCGGAGCCCGGAAGGCTCAGGTTGAACACGATCCTCGTTCCGCTCCGTTCTAAGAGGGGGGCCACCGTGTTGGAACCGTCGCGAAACGACGCGTAGCCGGCGTCGTCGAAGACGAAGAGATCAAAAGACCGGTCCTGAAGCTCCGAAAGATTTCCACTCAATCGCCCTGTCCCCAAGATGCCAAATTCAAAATGGTAATACGTCCCGGCCTGAACGAGGACATCCTGGGACAAGCGAACGGGCTGTGCGGCCCCGAGGAGAAGGATCGAGCCGACGAGGATTTGCAAGACCGCAATCGCCGCGAGGAAGTAGAGACGCTTCACGAGTACGTCTCCTCGGCCGGTTCTCCTTTCTTCATCGGCAGCCTCCCTAGCTTGCGATATCCGGTGGCCGTAGCTGTCCAGTCGGCGCCCGTCTTCCGTTTCAGGAGATCGGAAGCCCTGTCGTCCCCCGACACGAACTCGGCGACGTTTCCGTTCCTCGGGTCGAACATGGCGCTCAGCTCATGGAGAGTCGGTGGGAACGCGAGCGATGATGACGGAGATGTTGTCCGTCCCGCCGCCTCTGTTCGCCAAGGAGACCAGGATCTCGCAAGCCGTTTGCGGATCGCTCGCTTCGACCACGACGCGATGAATGTCATCGTCTTCCACGTGGTTGATGAGGCCGTCGCAGCACACCAAGACGTTGTCTCCGGGTTCCATCGTGAGGCATCCGATGTCCGGGGTCACCTGGTCGTAGACTCCGAGGGCCATCGTGATCACGTTCTTCCTCGGATGGTGCCTCGCTTCCTCGGGCATGAGCTCCCCTCGATCGACCAGCTCCTGAACGAGGGAGTGGTCCCGGGTCACCTGGAAGATCTCTCGTCCGTTGATGACGTACACCCGGGAATCGCCCGCGTTCGCGACGTGAAGACCGCGACCGTCCGAGATGGCCAGGCTCAGCGTCGTCCCCATCCCTTCGCACTCCGGATGCCGTTGAGCCTCCGCGAGGATCGCCTGATTCGCCTGGTCGATGGCGAGCCGGAGCCCGTCGTGGTAGACGGACCTTGGGATCTCATTTTCGCTCGTCAGGAGCGGAAGGAGCATCCGTGCGACGGTCTGAACCGCGATCCGGCTCGCGACGTCGCCTCGGCGGTGTCCGCCCATGCCATCGGCCACCATGAGGAGAAGCCGGGTCCGCACTTCGGACAAGAACGCCGTTCGGATCTCCATGGCGAGGACGCTGTCTTCGTCGACCGGTCGGACTCTCCCGACGTTCGAGGCGAAGCCCATCCTCCCGCGGGCGGAGCGAACGATCGTCTCGCTTGTTCCGGCGGACACCCCTTTTCGTGCGACAGTTCGTGCCATGGTCATCGACCTCCGTTTCGTCGGCCGCCCTTGAATGCGATCGTCATGTACGGTCCCCGCCCGGGCTTGTACACGAGGGCGACGACGTCGCCATCCGTGAGCGGTTGCCGTTTGAACCCGGGGATCGGTCGATAGGTCCTCCCGCCGTCGTGCGACATGGCGGTGCCGTTCAAGCTCCCCAAGTCCTCGATCCAGCAGCGACCCTTCCCATCCTTCAGAATCCGCGCGTGATGCTTCGACAGGTACCGTTCCGCATCCAGGATCCCGATCTCGGGAGGGCGCCCGAAGCCTTTCTTCGTGCAACTCTGGTCGCACAACTTGTGGTCCCGGCCGATCTCCATCTCCCTCTTGACCTTGCACTTCTTCCCGAGCACGACGAGATGCGGAAACCCGAGGGGCTCCTCGGCCCCTCCGGTGATTGCCTCGGCCATGTCCTGCGTGGTCGGAAAGCGTTCCTTTGGATCGAAGGACATCGCCTTGGTCACCACGTCGGAGAGTCCCCTCGGGACGCTCGACACGAGATCTCGAGGGGATCGATAGAGTTCCGCCTTCCCCGGCGCGAGCTGTTTCATCGAGGCCTGAGGGTCCTGTGCGGTCAGGAGGAAAAAAAGCACCGCGCCGACGCTGTACAAGTCGCTGGCTGGAGTGGCTTCTCCGAGGTTCTGCTCCGGAGCCCCCCAGCCGGGCGTGTAGATGACGGTCCCCGATCCCGTGAACTGATGGAACTCCTTCTTCGCCGCTCCGAAGTCGATCAGGACGACCTCCCGGTGGGCGTCGAGGATGATGTTCTTGGGCTTCACGTCCCGATGGATGACGTTCCGACGATGAAGATAGGACAGGGCCTCGAGCAGCTGGAGGATGTGTCGAGTCGCGGTGGCCGCATCGGCCGGCTTGTCCCGGTAGCGCTCGCCGAGTGTCTCGCCTTCAAGTTGCTCCTCCACGAGACAGAAAGGCCCCAGGTTGGTGCCCTCATCCAGATATCGGACGACCCTCGGATGACCGGGGGAGCTCAGGGTCCGCAAGATCTGGGCCTCAATCCGAAGCCGTTCGTCCGACTGCGCAAGATCGGCCCCGCTCGCCTCCTTGACGATGACGGCCTGGCCGCGGGTCGACTTGCCCACATAGATGGTCGACATCCCGCCTTCCGTCATCTTGCTGATGACCTGATAGCGGCCCCTCCGACCTTTCAAGGTGCACGGAAGGGAGAGGGTCATACCGTCCGCGGACCTATCTCACAACGAACTGGAGCTTCACCAACTCGGCAACGTCGATCTCATCGTCGTCCCGGAGTTCCGTGCGACCCGTTCCGGTGACCAGGATTCGGGAACTGCCTCGGACGAGCCACGTTTTGTTCGTGCTGGGTCTCCGTTGCACCATCGTCGTCCCGTCTTCGACGAAAAACCGCTCGCCTTCCTGAAAGACGGTCAGGTGGCCTCGCGAAATCTCGTTGGCCATCTCCGGGTCCGGGAGGAACTTCGCCAGATCCGCGCGGCCGATCAACCACTGGGATTCCGGAATCGGCTGCTCGGTTTGATCCGGGAAGACTAGATAACCCGACTTGGACGGCTCGGCCGGGAGCTCGTCCTCGGCGCCCGTCGACCCGTCGTCGGCACCCGTCGGCACGTCGCCAAGGTCCGGTGACTCGGCCGGGGCTTCTCCCTCGGTTTCCGTCACATCGAGACCGGACTCGGGCTCACCCGACGCATCGGGCACACCCGCATCCTCGCTCGGCGTCGAATCGAAGGCATCCTCGTCTTCTTTCAACGAAAGGGCAAGGCCTTGGTCCCCAGAGGCGACCTGCGGTTGCGTCTTCCCGACCTCACGCTCCAGCCTCGCGCCGCACCCATCGCAAAACCGAGCGTCTTCCCGGTTCTCGCTTCCGCAATCCGGACAACTTGTCACGACATCACTTCCTCGGCTTCTTCTTCCCG
>VBLR01000075.1 GCA_005878665.1 Methanobacteriota archaeon
AAAGAACCCTTATAAGTGACCGCTTGATTAGCGGCCCGAGGTTTATCATATGCAGCCGGGCCAGATGGCCTACGACCGCGCGATTACGGTCTTCAGCCCAGACGGCCGCCTGTTCCAGGTGGAATACGCTCGCGTGGCAGTCACGCGGGGCAATACCACCGTGGGCCTGAAGTTCAAGAACGGCATCGTGCTGATGGCCGACAAGAAGATCGGATCGCGGCTGGTCGAAACCTCGTCGATTGAGAAGATCTTCCAGATCGACGAGCACGTCGGGGCGGCGACCTCCGGCCTCGTGGCCGATGCGCGCGTCCTCGTGGACTACGCCCGGCTAGTCGCACAGATCAACAAGGTCACGTACAGCGAGAAGATCGGCGTCGACCTGCTCGTCAAGCGGATTTGCGATTACAAACAGAATTACACCCAGTACGGCGGCGTGCGTCCCTTCGGGACCGCGCTCCTCGTCGCCGGCGTGGACGACCTCGGAACTCATCTCTTCGAGACGGACCCGAGCGGCGCCCTCGTCTCGTACAAGGCCGGGAGCATCGGGCAAGGCCGCCAAGCGGTCATGGAGCTCCTCGAGGAGAAGTACAAAGAGAACATGGCCCAGGATGATGCGATGATCCTCGGCCTGCAGGGCCTCCAGAAGGCCGCCGAGGGCGAGAAGCTCGACGCCCGCGCGATCGAGGTCGGCCTGATCGTCGAGGGGGAGAAGTTCCGACGACTCTCGGAGGCCGAAGTCGGTCAATATCTCACCCGGATTCCGACGGCGTCTTAGGCGAGCGAGGTCATGCCTAAAGAGCTCCGATCGGACCGTCGCGACGATATATTCAAGGAATATGTGATTGCCCGCGTCGAGAAGGCGGGCGAGAAGTTCGAGGTCCTCGTGAAGCCGGACGCGGTCCAGCGGCTCCGGGATGGCAAAGAGGTCGATCTCCTTCGGGAGCTCGCCATCGACGAGATCTTCAAGGATGCTCACAAGGGGTCGAAAGCATCCGAGGAGAAGATGACGGAGTTCTTCGGGACGACGGAGCCCCTCGCGGTCGCGAAGCAGATCGTCCAGCGCGGCGAAATCCAGTTGACGACGGAGCAGCGCCGCCAGATGCTGGAGGCGAAGCGAAGGCAGATCGTGCAGTACATCGCCGCGAACGCGATCAACCCGCAGACCGGCACGCCCCATCCCCCGCAACGAATCGAGAACGCGATGGAGGAGGCGAAGGTCCACGTCGACCCGTTCAAGAGCGTCGAGGAACAGGTGAAGGAAATCCTCGATGCCCTCCGGCCTCTCATCCCGATTCGCTTCGAGAAGGTCCGGATCGCCGTCAAGCTGAGCGCCGAAGACAGCGCGAAGGCCTATGGCGACATCAAGTCGTTCGGTTCGATCGTGAAGGAAGAGTGGTCTCCGACCGGCGCGTGGATCGGCGTCGTCGAGATGCCGGCCGGCTTGCAGACCGATTTCCTGGACCGGCTCAACGCAAAGACGAAAGGAAACGTCGAGACCCGGATCCTGAAAGCGGACCAGCGAATCTAACCAGTCTTATTTCGTAAGCGCGCCACCCGAGCCGTCCGGAGCTGAAAAATTGTCGTAGATCTCAGCGACGGGCTGGCTGGAAGAGCTCAATGGGGTTGCCCGAAGGGTCGTCGATCAAAATTCTGAGAGCCGCCGGGTCCGCTCACAATCGCGTTGCGGAACCGCAAGCCGGCCGCGCGGAGCCGGGCTACCTCGCCGGCGATGTCGTCCACGACGAGTTGAAACCGATTCCATCCGCCTGGAACGGGCTGTCGGCCGTCGGGCATTGGTCGTCCCGCCGAACTGGTCGGGCCGCTTAGTAACAACCGCAGGTCCCCGAGCACCACGTCGGCGAAGGCCGGTGCCGCGTTGGACAGGAGCTTGAAGCCGAAGTGCATCGTGTAGAAGGCGACGGCGGCATCGACATCGTTGACCATGTACCGGACGTTGAATCTCGCCATGTTTTCCTTTCGCCCGACTGAGGCGGGATATTTGAACCTGCGGAGGACACCAGTTCGACCGGCAAGTCGAAGCCGATTCAGGCCCGCGCCTCTCAGTAACCGGAAGCCTCAAGTAGCCGCCTCGGTTTCGACGCGTTGCGTGAGAGAGAGACACCAATGCAGGGTAGCGGGGCGCTCCGCCCGATTGTCGTTCCGGGCGAAGCCGTCGGCGGCCCCGGGCTGAAACCCGGGCCGGGCACATACAGCGAAGGCGGACGTGTTTTCGCGGCTCAATTGGGCATTCGGAACGAGCACGAGGGGCTCGTCAGCGTGATCCCGCTCAACGGGCGGTACATCCCGCAACGGGGCGACGCCGTCATCGGAGAGGTCGTCGACCTCGGCCCGTCCCACTGGCTCGTCAACATCAATTCTCCCTATCCCGCTCCGCTCCACGCCACGGAATCCCCCTGGCGCGTCGAGTTCGGCGACACCGCCCGGTACCTGAAGGTCGGCGACGTGATCATGTGCCATGTCCTGAGCGTCGACGAAATCAAGCGGGTCCAACTGACGATGCAGGAGCGGGAGGCCCGACGCCTGAACGGCGGCATGGTGATGGAAGTCTCGCCGACGAAGGTTCCGCGGGTGATCGGCAAGCAAGGGAGCATGGTGTCCCTGATCATGGACCTGACCGGCTGTCGCATTTACGTCGGGCAGAACGGCCGGATCTGGCTGGACGGCGACGACCGAAGCGTCGCGGTGGCCGCAATGGCGATTCGGCTGATCGAGGAGCGGGCCCAGGCGGTCGGCCTGACGGAAACCGTGCGGGAACTGATCGAGCGGGAGAAACAACCAGGGCGAGGGCCGAGGCCCTCCTAGGGAAGGTTTTCCATGGAAGACATCGAGCACATCGAGAAAGAGATGAAACTGATTGGCTCCGACGGACGCCGACTGGATGGCCGGTCGTTCGACGAGTTGCGACCGATTCGGATCGAGGCGGGCGTCTTGCGGCGGGCGGACGGCTCGGCCTACATCGAGTGGGGCGGGAACAAGGTCCTCGCGGCGGTGTACGGTCCGCGCGAAGCGCATCCTCGACACCTCCAGGATCCGGCCCGCGCCCTCGTCCAATGCCGGTACAACATGGCGCCCTTCAGCGTCTCCGACCGAAAGAGACCCGGGCCCGATCGGCGGTCCGTCGAGATTTCGAAGGTCATTTCGGAGGCGTTCAGTTCCGTCGTCTTCAAGGAACAGTTCCCGCGCACATCGGTCGACATCTTCATCGAGGTCCTCCAGGCCGACGCGGGCACGCGGTGCGCCGGCCTCACCGCCGCCAGCGTGGCCCTCGCCGACGCAGGCGTCCCGATGCGGGACCTCGTCGCGTCGTGCGCCTCGGGAAAGATCGACGGCGTCGTCTGTCTCGATCTCAACAAAGACGAGGACAACTTCGGCGATGCGGATTGCCCGATGGCCATTGTCCCGCGAACCGGGGACGTCGTCCTCCTGCAGATGGACGGCCACCTGACGTACGACGAGTTCCAAAAGGCGATGGGCTTGTCGATCGATGCGGCGCGACGGATCTATGAGATGCAGCGCGACGCGCTCCGTCGCCGCTACTCCGTCACCCTCGAAGACATCCTGAAAGAATCGCCTCCGACGGCGCCGGTCGCAGAGGAGCGGCCCGTGACGTCCGAGGAAGACTTCGGACCGGAGGGGATCTGATGAGCGAGGAGATCGTCTCCGAACTGATGCGGGCTCACATCTACCGACTCGCCTCGACCGGGCAGCGCGTCGACGGCCGCGGCCTCGATCAGCCGCGAAAGGTCAGCGTCGACCGAGCCTTCGTCAAGACGGCGGAGGGGAGCGCCCGCGTGAAGCTCGGGAACACGGACGTCCTCGTTGGCATCAAGATGTCCGTCGGCGAACCGTATCCCGACACCCCGAACACGGGCGTGCTTTCGACGAGCGTCGAGCTGATTCCGATGGCGAGTCCCACGTTCGAGGCGGGCCCTCCGCGGCCCGATGCGATCGAGCTCGCGCGGGTCGTCGACCGCGGGATTCGCGAGTCGAAGATGGTGAACATGGAGCGGCTCTGCATCACGCCGAAGGAGAAGGTCTGGATCCTGTTCATCGACATCCATGTCCTCGATTACGACGGGAACCTGTTCGATGCGTGCTCCTACGCCGCGGTCGCGGCGCTCGCGTCAACGGTCGCGCCGGCGAAGAGCCAAGGCCTCGGCGACGACTTCCCCCTCCCGGTCGAGCACTGGCCCGTCAGCGTGACGACGGCGAAGATCAAGGAGCTCCTTCTCGTCGATCCGAGCCTCGACGAGGAGCGCATGGCCGATGCGCGGCTCACCGTGACGACCGATGAGAACGGCGACATTCGCGCGATGCAAAAAGGCTTAAGTGGAAGCTTTACTTACGAAGAGGTGAAGCGGATTATCGAGACGGCCCAGCGAGTCGGCCGCGACATCCGCCCGCTCCTTCAATCTTCCTGAGGTCCTCCATGGCCCGTCGCACGCGAAAGGCAGGCATCGTCGGCCGTTTCGGCCCCCGGTACGGTGTGCGAATCCGCCGCAGGGTCCAAGAAATCGAGGAGGGGCTGAAAGGGCGGCACACGTGTCCGCGATGCGCCGCGATCTCGGTCCATCGGAAATCGACGGGCGTGTGGGAGTGCCGCCGATGCGGCTATGTCTTCGCCGGCGGCGCGTATCGGCCGATCGTGACGACGTCGTTCAAGCGAGAGGTCGTCGAGACGGCCGCGAAGCCCGAGCCGAAGCCGAAAGAGGCCTGAGATGTACAAGTGCGCGAAGTGCCTCGAGCCGATCCGGGCGAACATCAACACGGTCGGGATCCAGTGCGAGCGGTGCGGCTCGAAGATGTTCTACAAAGAGCGTCCGAATGTGAAGAAGGTCGTCAAGGCGCGATGATTATGCGGCGCGCGACGATCGTCCTTTCCGGTCCCGAGGCCGGCGTCGTCTATCAGGCCTTGCGACCGGAGACCGGGCGCGACGTGCCGAAGGCCCGGGTCTCCATGCGCTCGGCGAGGAACCGCCTCACGCTCACGATTGATGCGGACGACACGAGCGCCCTGCGGGCCGCGGTGAACTCGTACCTCCGGTGGGCCGACGTCGCGGCCCGGGTGCGCGGCGAGGTGACCGCGTGAAAGATATTTCCCCGCAGCTCCAGAACCAGATCGCTCAGTACCAGCAGCTCCAGAACCAGCTCCAGGTCTTGGGCAGTCAGCGCGTCCAGCTCGAGGCGAAGCTGCGAGAGATCGAAGGGACCCTGGAGGAACTCGGGAAGATCAAGGACGATACGCCGGTCTACAAGAGCATCGGGATGCTGCTCGTGAAGCAAGACGATCGCGAGGCCTTGAAGAAAGAGCTCGAGGAGCACAAGGAGACCCTCACGATCCGGGTGAAGTCCCTCCAGAAGCAGGAGAAGGCGCTCACGGGGCGCTACGAGGACCTCGCGACCAAAATCCAGGCAGCGCTCGGGACGACACCGACGCCGTCGGACAGCGGCTGAATTCCCTCCCGGTGGGAGTTGCAAATCCTTATATCGGCACGTCCATTGGCGAAGCCGTGGCCGAAGATTCCGGCTCAGAAGACGACGATGAGGGAGCCGAGGAAACGGCCCCGCCGGTCCGGCCCGCGCTGACGTTCAGCCGTCCGAGCCTCACCCGGTTCCTCATGATTTTCCTGTTCCTGCTGGCCCTCTACGCGATCATCGATCCGGCCGTCGGGACGGCCTTCGCGGCGTTCGCGAACGTGGTCCTCTTCCCGATGTTCGGCTTCGGCGGTTTGCTCCCAGTCCTCACGATCCTCCTGGCGGGGCTGCTGACGACGACGATCGGCTCGATTATCCGGGACCGCTACACGAATTGGGTGAAGATGGCCCGCACGCAGAAGGTCATGGCCGCGTGGCGGAAAGAACAGATGGAAGCGATGCGCAAGGGTCAGCAGACGAGGCTCTCTCAGCTCAAGGAAGCCCAGCAAGGCTTCATGAAGGATTCGATGGAAGTGCAGACGGCCCCGATGAAATCGATGGCATGGACGATGTTCATGTTCATTGTCATCTTCACGTGGCTCCGGCTCTTCGTCGACGTCGTCCTCCAGGATCACGGGAACCAGTGGATCGCGGTCCCGTGGTCGAATCACCTGTTCCTGAACTCCGTCTATTTGTTTCCGTCCTGGGTCCTCCTTTACTCGCTGCTCGCCCTCCCGTTCGGTCAGATTGTCGTCCGCCTCCTCAAGTACTTCCATTTCCGACGCCGTCTCCAGGCGATGGGCGTCCCGCTTCGGCCGGGACCGGATGAGACCGCCTGAGGGACGTGGATGATCTTGGTGATCGGAGGCCCGCCCGGCAGCGGCAAGACGACGGTCGCGGAGCGATGGGCCGCGGCCCGCGGGTCCGTCCTCGTCTCCGCGGGCACGAGATTCCGGGCCATGGCGAAGCAACGCGGGCTGAACCTCGAAGCGTTCGGCCGCGCCGCGGAACACGATCCGAGCATCGACCGCGCGTTAGACAAGGCCGTCCTCACCGAGATCCGGGCGCACGTGGCCGAGGGCCGGGACGTCGTCGTGGACGGACGGATTCAGGCGTACTTGCTCGCGACCGAGAAGACTCCCTGCCTCAAGGTGCTCATCGATGCACCGCTCGCCGTGCGCGCGAAGCGGATCGCGAGCCGGGAAGGGACGACCGTGGAGGACGCGAAACGCCAGATCCTCGCCCGCGAACGGTCGGAACGGATCCGGTACAAATCGATCTACGGAATCGATGTGGGGGACACCCGGATTTTCGACCTCGTGATCGACTCGCGCGACCGGACCCCGGAAGAGATCGTCGCGATGATCGCCGCACGGGTGCGGGGATGAGCGACCTCGTCGTCCTCCACGAAGTGCCGGACTCGAAACATGGGAAGGCGCCCGAGGACCGGTCGATCGAGGAACGGATCCGCCTCGGGGTCGCGATCGTAGACAAGCCGGCAGGTCCGACGTCCCACCAGGTGAGCGCGTGGGTGCGGGACATGTTTGCCGTGCCGAAGGCAGGCCACTCCGGCACCCTCGATCCGCGGGTGACAGGCGTCCTGCCCGTCGCCCTCGCGGACGCGACCCGCGCGGTCGAGGCCGTCCTCGCGGGGGACAAGGAATACGTCGGTGTGATGCAGCTCCATCAGGACGTCGACGAGCGGCGCGTCCGTTCCATGATGGGCCGATTCGTCGGGGAGATCTTCCAGGTGCCTCCGATCCGGTCGGCGGTCAAACGGGAGCAGCGGACCCGTCATGTCTATGAGCTCGAACCGCTCGAGGTCGATGGGCGAAACGTCCTCTTCCGGGTGCGATGCGAATCCGGAACCTACATTCGCACGCTGTGCGCGGACATCGGGGATGCACTCGGCGTCGGCGCAAACCTGGTCGACTTGCGACGCACGCGCGCCGCGACGTTCGGCGAGGCGGATGCCCTCCCGTTGAATGCGTTCCGCGACGCCATCGCGTACCGGAAGGAAGACGGCGACGACACATCCGTCCGCGCGATCCTCCACCCGATGGAGGACCTCTTGCGGCATCTCCCGCGGATCGTCGTGAAAGACACCGCCGTGGACGCGATCTGCCACGGAGCGAACCTCGCGGTCCCGGGCGTCGCGAAGCTGTCCGAGCACATCCGTGTCGGCGACCTCGTCGGCGTCTACACCGGGAAGGGCGAAGCCGTCGCGATCGCGAACGCGCTCATGACGTCGGATCGAATCGTCATCGCGAAGTCCGGCGCCGCCGCGGACACGGCCCGGGTCCTGATGGCCCCGGGGACCTACCCGCGACTCTGGAAGTGACCGGGTGTCGGTTGACGCCTGGGGTTTCGACGTCGAACGTCAGACGGCCGCGCATCGCTTGCGGTCGTTGCACATCCGGTTGTCGGCGATTCGGACGGCGGTCGCCGCGGGGCTCGCGCTGGCCCTCGTCCTCGGTGGGGCGGGCGCGCTGCGAGATTGGGTCGTCTCCTTTCGGGTGCCTCCGTGGGTCGCCACGGTCCTGTTCTTGGTCCTCCTGTTCGGCGTCGTGACGGCCGTCGATCTCCCGTTTCGCTACGTCGACGGATACCGCCTGGAACGAACGTTCGGGCTCTCTGCTCAACGATTCGCTGGATGGATGAAGGATCTTGCGAAGTCTCTCGGGCTCGGGCTCGGATCGACGGTGGCCGCGGGCTCCATCCTGCTCTGGCTGCTCGGCGTCTGGCCGATGTGGTGGTGGCTCGCCGCGTGGCTCCTGAGCCTTGCCGTCTCCGTCGTCCTCGCATTCCTTGCGCCGATCGTCCTCGTGCCCCTGTTCTTCCGCTTCCGACCGCTCGAAGATCCGTCCCTCCGAGCCCGGTTCGAATCGCTCGCGGCCCAGGCCAACGTGCCCATCGTGGGCGTGTTCGAACTCCGCGCCTCCGAGAAGACCCGTCGTTCGAATGCGGCGGTCATGGGCCTCGGACGGACGCGTCGTGTCGTCGTCACCGACACGCTCCTTCGCGACTTTCGGCCGGAGGAGATCGAGACCGTGCTCGCCCACGAGCTTGCCCATCAGAAGTTCCTCGACCCGCTCCGCGGCTTCATGCTTGGTTCCGTGACGTCTCTCGTGATCCTGGCGGTGGGCGCGTGGCTTTATTCGATTCTGTTTTCGTCACTCGGCATCCGCTCGATCGGCGACATGGCCGGCCTCCCCCTCCTGGCGGCGATCCTCGGCCTCGTCTCGCTCCCGCTCCGGCCGCTCGAGCTGTCTTGGTCTCGCGCGCGAGAGGCGCGCGCGGATCGATTCTCCCTCCAGCTCACGCATGACCCGGCAAACTTCGCGACCGCGATGGCGAAGCTTCACGATCAAAACCTCGGTGTGGCGGACCCGAGGACCTGGGAGAAGTGGCTGTTTTACAGCCATCCGCCCGGACGCGAACGCGTCGAACTCGCTCGCTCCTTCCGCGGATCGCCCGCATGAGTATTCGAGGAATCTTTATTACGACGCAGCCGATGGTCGCGTCACTGGGTGCCGAGGTCGCCTAGTCCGGCAGAGTCCACCTCAATATTCCTGGTGTGGGCTGTTGGCAACATGCCCGGGTCGCCTAGACCGGTAGGGCGCGGCGCTGGAGTCGGCCTGAATTACCGCTGCCAGCGACGCCGTGGCTGCAAAGCCTCGGGAGTTCAAATCTCCCCCCGGGCGTTCAGCTTTTTCGACGCGCCGCCGCGAGTTTCTTCTTCAACGTGACGATGGGCTTGAGCACCATCGGATCGACGCGACGCAGCACCGCCAGGTACAGGCTCATGTAATCGCCAAGATACAGCGTGGCGAGCATCCGACTCACGAGGGTCGACCCGTCGTCCGAGACCTCCTCGACGTCCGTCCTCTTCGACATGAGGGAAACGGTGATGTCGAGCTGCCGCCGCATCTCCGCGCTTTCCTCGCGGTCTCGGAGAAGGATGGGCCGGTGCGATCTTGCGCGCGCGTCTTCGACCCATCCGACGAGTTCGTTGTGGTCGGCCTCGGGGAACGTCGAGGAGAATGCGAGGACTTTGGAGTTCTCGTTCAGTTGCGTTTGCCATCGTTTCGCGATTGGAGAGAAGGGGTGCGCCGCGTAGATGATTGGCACCGTATTCTTGATGCGGACGGCGAGCGCCTTCGCCCGGTTCACGCGAATGCCGCTCTCCGGACGCAGCCTTCCGCGAACATCCCTCAAGTGGGCAACGGCCCCGCCGAGTTCGGCGCGGGGGTCCGAAAACGTCCACTCGCCGCTGATCGCCGCGAGGATCCCGAAGAGGTGGCCGAACGCACCGCGGGGTGGCAGCCCCGTCGGCACGGGGAAGACAGGGAAGTCGTTGTTGCGCCCGAGGTCCGCAAGCGTCCCGCCGGACGTGATTGCAATCAGGCGGCATCCGAGCTTGATCCCCTGGGCCGTCGCGGAGAGCGTTTCCTCCGTGTTTCCGGAGTACGACACCGCCACGAGGAGGTCCTCCGACCGCGCGTACGATGGGAGGCGGTAGTCCCGGACGACCTGGATGGGAACCTTCGAGCGGTCGGAGACCCAGGCCGCGAAGACGTCTCCCGCGATCGCCGAGCCGCCCATCCCGACCAAGAAGATACGCTGGGCCTCGTCGACCGGGAAGTGCGCCTCCGTTCCCAACCGCATGGCCGCGGAGATTTGGTCGGGGAGCGACGCGATGATGTCCCGCATCCCTCCCGGATCGACCTGCGCCACCGCCCGTGGCTCCAACATCGTCGGCCGCATGGGACCGCTCAAAATAAGGCCTCCGCCCATCCGAGTGAAAACCAATAAATTGGTTCCTACAACAATCTTGATATACGCCGCCAAGCTGGTTAGAATTCGTGGCACTCGAACGCGCGGCGGCCGCCCTGCGGCGCGGGGAGTTCATCCTCGTCTATGACGGCGACGGCCGAGAGGAGGAGACGGACCTCACGATCGCCAGCGAGTTCGTGAAGCCCGCGTCCATTCGCACGCTCCGCAAGGAGGCGGGGGGGCTAATCTGCACGACCCTCTCCGGGGAAGTCCGGGAACGGATCGGCCTCCCGTTCATGTCCGAAGTCCTTCGGCGATCCGGGACCGCGTACCCGGTCCTCGATGCGATCTCGAAGGAGGACATGAAGTACGATCGGCACAGCGCGTTCTCGATTTCGGTCAACCATCGCGACACGTTCACCGGCGTGACGGATGTCGATCGGGCCAAGACGATCTCGCGCTTCGCGTCGATCGCGAAAGAAGCGACGAAGCGGGAGAACGGATGGGCAGCCCACGTCTTCGCCGACGAGTTCCGGTCTCCGGGTCACGTGCCCCTCCTGAACGCGGTGGATCCGCTCCTCGTCGAGCGGCGCGGCCATACGGAGCTCACGACCGCCCTCATGCTCATGGCGGGTCTCGCGCCCACCGCGACGATCTGCGAGATGATGGCGGACGACGGACGAGCCCTCTCGAAGCAAGATGCAAAGGCATATGCTCGGGCGAGGAATCTCGTGTTCCTGGAAGGGCAGGACATCGTCCGAGCGTGGCATTCGTGGTCCGTGTAATGGCGACGGGGGTCTTCGATCTCCTCCATCCCGGTCATGTGTATTTCCTCCGCGAGGCCCGAGCGCTCGGCGACGAACTCTGGGTCGTCGTCGCGAGGGACAGCACCGCCCGGAAGTTCAAGCACGAACCGATCATGCCGGAAGCCGCCCGGTTCCAGATGGTCGAGGCGCTCAAGCCGGTCGACCGCGCGGTCCTGGGCCACGAAGGCAACATCTACGACATCCTCGACGAGATCCGCCCGGACATCATCGCGATCGGGTACGACCAGGTGCACGACGAGGAACGGATTCTCGCGGAGTGTCGCAAGCGCGGGCTCGCGACGAAAGTCCTTCGGCTCCCGAAGTTCGAAGGGGATCTCGTCGGCACGCGGAAGATCGTGAGGAAGGTGGCGGAATGGCTCGCGCTCCAGCAACGACTCGACGACGTCGAACGGGGAAGCGCTCGGCCCGCCGCGGACCCGCGGCCTCGGCGTCGAAAGCGAAACGCCTGAGGCGGGTCGGAATCGTCGACACATCGTTCTCGCGGTACGACATGGCTTCCGCGGCGATCGATGAGCTACGGAAGCAGGGCGGGGGCTTCACGGTCGAGCGGTACACGGTCCCCGGCATCAAGGACCTCGCCGCGGGTGCGCGGATCCTGTTCGACCGCGGTTGCGATCTGGTCCTGGCGCTCGGGATGGTCGGCCGCCAGCCCGTGGACAAGGACTGCGCCCTCGCGGCGGACTTCGGTCTCCAGGCCGTCCAGGCCCGCGTGGGCAAACACATCCTCGGGGTCATGGTGCACGAGGAAGAGGCCAAGGACGAGGCGGAGCTCGCGGGACTGTTCGACCGACGGACGCGGGAACACGCGGTGAATGCGTATGATCTCCTCTTCCGGCCGGCCGCGATCCGCGCGCGTGCCGGGACGGGTCAGCGGGAGGGATTCGCGGACGCGGGGCCACTCCAGGTGACGCGGCCGTGAGACTCGCGATCGTGGCGGCGGAGTTCAACCGCGAGGTCACGGACGTCATGGTGAAGAAGGCCTTGACCCGGGCCGAAGAGCGCGGGATTCGGGTCACGTCGGTCGTCCGGGTTCCGGGCGTGTTCGAGATTCCGCTCGCGGTCGAGCGCCTCTTGGAGCGCGCGGATGTCGACGCGGCGGTCGCCATCGGCGCGGTGATCAAAGGGGAGACGCTCCACGATGAGGCCCTCATGGCCGCGGTGCCGAAGGCGCTCCTCGATATCCAGCGGGAGACGGGCAAGCCGGTCGGCCTCGGCATCACGGGTCCGGGATTGACGGACGAACAGGCAATGGCCCGCGTAGACAAGGGCGCCGAGGCCGTCGACGTGGCGCTCGCGATGCACGAGCTGCTCCGTGGGCTGTGACGATTTTCCCCTTGAGAATCACCTCGGAAAGGTTTAATCCCGCAGCCGTTCCATCCGGGCCGAATCGGAGCACACGCTATGGTCGATGCGACCGCCCTCGAGTCGGTTCTCCGCGAAATCGAGCAGAACGAGGGCGTGCAAGAGGCGATGCTCGTCTCGTTGGCGGGCACGTACCTCGCCGGCAGTTTTCCTCGCGGCGTCCATGTGGACACCTTCGGCTCGATGTTCGCGGTCCTGGTCGGCTCGGCCGAGACGGTGACCTCGGAGGCCCGAGATTCGCTCGAATCCGTCGTGATCCATTCGAAGTCGAACAAGTACCTCATCGTCCACGCGGGCCGCAAGGCGCTCCTCGTGATGCGCCTCCCTCCTTCGGCCGAGGCGCAAAAGACGAAAATCGCGGTCGAGAAGTACATTCCTCGAATCGAGGAACACTTGTGACCTAGATCCTTCGCATCCCGCGGAGGATCCATTCGCCGACGGCCTTAGAAACGTACCGGACGGTCGCTGCGGCCCCGCGATTCGTGCCTTGCGCCGACGTCCGGCCCTGGGAGAGCAGCTGGAGGACGTCGTCCACCCGTAAGGCTCCGGCATCGACTGCCGTCACGGCCTTTGCGACTTCATCGAGGAAATGGCTGTCGCTTCCTCCCGTTTCGCCGAGATTCCGCTTGCGTGCTAATGCATGGGCGCGAATGTTCCCACGCCGCAGCGTCCGGGCGTTGCACGTCTCGTACGCCGGGAACGACGCATCCGCGAGCGGAGCCTCTCCAAGCCCGGACCAGAATCGGTAGGGGTGGGCGGCCACGGGGACGCCCCCGAGGGCTACGATCCGCTCGACCGTGTCGGCGACGGACAGATTCCTCGGGATGGCCTCGCGGACGCCGTAGGCCAGGACATGCCCGGCGTTCGTTGAAATCTCGATGGCGGGGAGGACGAGGAAATCCGGACCGGCCGCGGCTTCGGCCTCTTCGATTCCCCCGACCGAGTTGTGATCCGTGATCGCGATTCCGCTCAGACGGAGCTTCTGAGCCAGCCGGACGAGATCTGCCGGCGGGACGCGGGAGTCGGGCGAATAGCGCGTATGGTTGTGAAGGTCGAGCAGCATCGGTCGTCGCCAATCCGACCCATTTGCTTAAAGGCTCGCGAACGGGAAATCCCGCGACGTGTTTATTCATTCCCGCCCCGATGACGGGGCGTGCCCGTCGAGGCGAAGATCGGGCTGTTGCGGGACCGAGTCATCGTCGACGAGCGCGAGTACGAGGTCCTCCGTGGGCGCCGCGGCTGGCGCGCCATCGTGGACCCGCGAGGCCCCGCCGGACGAGTCCGATATGACGGTCTGCGGGACCGAATATCGATCGACTCGGTCCATGGCGTCCTGGAAATTCGATTCCGATGGCGACACACGGCGTTCGCATGGCGCGGCAGGATGTACCGAGTCGGCTCGATGGCCTGGAACCGCCTCACGATCTGGGACGGCGACCGTCCGGCCCTGGAAGGGAAGATGACGTGGAGCGGTCTCCGGTTGGACATCGTCAGCCAGGAGTTTCGCGAGATTGAACGAGAACTCGCGGTCGGACTCGGGCTACGAGCGATGGCCGTTGCGACCGCGTTCGTGCCCTTGGGCTGAAGCCATCAGTGGACCGCGGTCCCTTCCTTCAGGCGCTTGTCGACTTTGAGCGGAGTCCCGTCCGCCGCAAGCGCGATTCGCGTTTCACCGTCCCGACCGAGGAACACGACACTCCCACCCGGGCCGACCTGGAGCTTGTACTTCTGAAACTCGGAGAACGACAGGACCGGGGCGCCGCGCACCCCGAGGACCTGCGATCCCTCGGGGGCGGCATCCGGCGCCAGCACCAAGCCCACGTCCGTGGTGTCTTCCCCTGCGAGGAGCATTCCCCGGCTCTCGATTCCCCGGAGCTTGGCGGGCTCCAGGTTAACGAGGACGACGATCTTCCGACCGCGGAGTTGCTCCTTCGGATAGTTCTTCCGGATCCCCGCGACGATTTGTCGGCGCTCTCCTCCGATGTCCACCTGGAGGACGTACAGGTTGTCGGCGTTCGGATGGTCTGCGATGTCCACGATTTGGGCGACGCGAAGATCGAAGCGGTCCGCCGAATTCTCCCTCGCCTCGGTGAGGTCGATCTTGGTGAACAGAGGCCTCCCAACCCGGAGCGTTGGGCCGGCGGGCACGTCCTCGAGTGCCGCGTCCCACACTTGGGCGTGGACGTCCGTATCGTAGCCGAGGGACCTCCAGAGGAGGGAGGAGCTGAAGGGGAGGAACGGGGCCATGACGAGGGCCAAAGCCCGGCTCACCCGCAACGCGACGTGGAGCACGGTCCCGCAGGCCATGCGATCCTTCCTGATGAGATCCCAGGGCGCCTTCTGGTCGAAGTATTGATTTCCCAGGCGCGCAAGCTGGATCGCCTCCCTCATCGCGTCTTTCAGGTGGACGTGCTCCAAGTTCTGTCCCACCTTGTTCCACTGCTGCTCGACCGCGCGGATCATCTTCTTGTCCGCGGCATCCAGGAAGTCCGCGGCCGGGATGGCATGGTCGAAGTTCTTGTCCGCGAAGGTCAACGCGCGGTGGACGAAGTTCCCGTACACGGCGAGGAGTTCGCTGTTATTACGCTGGGCGAAGTCCTCCCACTCGAAGTCCGTGTCCTTGGTCTCGGGCATCGTCGCGACCCCGTAGTATCGGAGCTGGTCCGGTTCGAAGCGTCCCAGGAGGTCTGACAACCAAACGCCGCGGCCGCGACCCGCGCTCATCTTCTCTCCCGAGATGTTCAGGAATTGCGTGGCCGGCACATCGTACGGCAAGTCGAGCTTGGCATCGTAGGCCATCAGGATTGCGGGCCAGAAGATTGTGTGGAACGCGATGTTGTCTTTTCCGATGAAATAGTAGTGGTGCGCCTTCGGATCGTACCAGAAATCCTTCCATCCCTCCGGCGTGCCACGGCGGCGGTACCATTCCTTTGTCGCGGTCAGGTATCCCATCACGGCCTCGAACCAGACATAGATCCGTTTCGCCTCGTAGCCGGGGACCGGCACCTCGATGCCCCAATCCAAGTCCCGCGTGATCGGCCGGTCCTTCAGGCCCTCGCGGAGCCAGCTCCGCATGAACGTGAGCACGTGATGCCGCCAGTCCTCCTTGTCCTTCGCCGCCCATTTCGCGAGCGGCTTCTCGAACGCGGTGAGGCGGAAGAAGAAGTGCTTCGTCTCCTTCGGAATCGGGGTGGTCCCGTGGATCCTGCACCTCGGGTCCTTGAGCTCGAACGGATCCAGGATGTTCCCGCAGTTCTCGCACTGGTCGCCACGGGCCCGGGGGAAGCCGCAGTGGGGGCACGTTCCCTCGACGTAACGATCCGGGAGGAAGCGCTGGTCCGTTGTGCAAAAGGGGGAGACCATCACCGCCTCGTAGACATGGCCTTTCTCTTTCAGCGCGAGGAAAATCTCCTGGACCCATTCCTTGTGGTGCGGGTCTGCCGTGTTCCAGTAGAGGTCGTACCGCACGCCGAGTTGCTCGATGTTCTTCTCGTGGAGCGCGTGATACCGCTCCGCGATGACGTTCGGGGGCACCCCTTCCTCGTCGGCCCGGACCGTGACGGGAGTCCCATGCATGTCGCTCCCCCCGACCATGAGGACCTCGTCCCCTTTCATCCGGTGGTACCGCGCGAAGATATCCGCCGGGATGAACGTCGAGACCGCGTGGCCGAGGTGTCGCGGCCCGGACGCGTACGGCCAGGCGACGCAGACGAGGATCTTCGCCATTCGCGGCGGGTCCAAGAAAGGAGGCTCATTTAAACCATTCGCGGGCCGGGTCTCGCGCCGATGGAGTGCGGATGGAATTGGTCCTGATTATCATTGTCTGCCAGTTCTGCCGAATAGGTGATGGCACGAAAGCGCGATGTGCCGACGACTCAAGGGCGTGGTCCTCATGGCGCTGCAACGGGGTATGCGGCAAGATATGAACGCGCCGCCCGAGATCGACAAACGCATGTCGAATCTGGGCACGATGCCGCGGATCTTGTGTTGGAAGTGCCGCAAGCTCACGCCCTTCGAACTCGATCGCTGCGAGCACTGCGGCTCCGCCTTCGCGGGTGGCACCGGAGGGGTCTACGCGAATGAACGCAAACCCCGGCCGCGCCCGACCCCCGCGCCGAAACCATCCTCCGTGCCGCGGAAGCGCAGTCTCCTCGAGATCGTCGAGGATCTCCGCCACGTGAACGAATTCACGACGTCCGTCCGCGGACGCCCACGCGAGAAAGAGCTCTCCGTTCGATTGTATCAATGTCCGTCGTGCGGGCGGTTTGTATCGGAGCAGTCCACGGAGTGCGTCTGCGGCGTCGGATTCGCCCCGATGTCCGCCGTCACGTTCTCGTGCCCGGAATGCGCGTCCCGCGTCCCGTCGGACGTGGACGCCTGCCCGGTCTGCGGCCGCGGATTCGGCCCCTCGGGCGGAGCCAGCGAGTACGTGTACGCATGCCCGCGGTGCGGGGTCCACGTCACCTCCGATGCGGTGCGCTGCTCCTGTGGCGCCTGGTTCGAGGACTGATTTCTTCCAAGTATCAGTTCCGAGAACCGTCCAAAAAGCGCTTTATCGTTCCACCGCGTCGATTCTTGTCGACGGGCCAACCCGTCGGAAGGAACCCACCCACGATGAAACCGAAACGCCCCCGGATATCGGGCCGGAAGACGTATTTTCTCGTCCTCTGGTGGATGTCCCAGACGCCGTACGCGGCGATCTTCGAGAACCAAGTCGCGGCGGAGGCCGCGGCGAACGTGCGCAACGCCCTCATGGTCACGATCTCCGGCCGGGATGTCAAGGTGGATCAAGTGCAAGACTGGTACCGCCGCGACGAGTCGGGCGCTCCGATGCCCGCGGAATGGCGGGACCTGGTCGGGCAGATCCACGTCCCTTGGCTCGCGAAGCCGAAACCCTCGCTCTGAGCCGGACGGCATCGGGATGCGTGCCTTGCGTCCCGGCACCGGGAGGAACCTCGGACCGTCCCTATCAATTCAGATAGAGGGGAAGAAACGACTATAGGCTCAGACCACAGGACGGGGCTCATCCATGGCTTCTTCGCAAAGCCTCGTCGCGGAGTGCCCGACGTGCAAGTCGGTCGTTCCCATCGATGCCCCGGAATGCCCACAATGTGGCGAACTGTTTGAGGCGGAGAATCCGGCGGGAGAGTCAGTCGCCGCGGCCTCCCCCAGCGTCGCGGAGGAATCCGACGAGGAAGCGGCCGACCCGAAGACCGGATTCCGCGAGAAGTTCCTGTTCTACGCCGGAATCTTCCTGATCCTCCTCGGCGGCCCCGGGATTGCCTTGGGTTCATGGCTCCACGATGAGCTTCGGATCGGCGTCGGCGAATTCACTGCCTTCGACGCATTCGGTCCGTGGAACCGGCTCGTGACCGCCATCGGGCTCATCGTCCTCATTGTCGGGATTGTGTGCCTGATCTTGAGCCTCCGGTTCTCCCGGCCATCCGACGTCGAGAAAGACCTAAACGCGCTGCGCGAATCGTGAGGTTCGTGGCCGTCCGGTCGGGGCGACTCCTGCGCGACCCCTATATCATTATATACCGTGCAGCAGATGCGAAAAGTGGCGGTGGCAGGGGGCCGCCGCATGGAGTCGTGGATGTCGTATTCGGGGTCTGGCTTCCGACCTTCGAACGTCCCGGTGGAGGAAGGGAAGGTGTACGAGGCCAAGATCGAAGATATCGGTCGGGAAGGCGACGGACTCGCGCGGATCGCGAACTTCGTGGTCTTCGTCCCGGGGACGAAGATCGGGGACGAGGTCAAGATCAAGATCACGAAGGTCCACCGGCGCATGGCGTTCGGCGAAGTCGTCCGCGAGTGATGCCGCGCCGGTGGGGGGAAGCGAGGAGAGGCCGAGCGGCAGCCGGAGCGGCTGCCGCATAGCTTCGAAAACCGTAAAATAAGCTCCTTATAGGCGCCGCGCCCAATCGAGTTTGGACGGTTCTGTGCTCCGCTCCCGCCAAGTTGTCCTCGCTGCCGCCGCGGCGGGCGCAGCCGCTTTGTTAATCGGGTCGACTCTCGCGGTGCTCACCTTGCGGCCCGCCGACGCCGATGCAGATGGAGACGGCATCCCGGATTCGGTCGAGGCGGCCACCCAGCGGACCGTGGTCGCTGCGACGGCCGGCGACGAATTCACGATTGTGAGTCGCCTCGCGAGCGCCCCGTTCCAAGATCAGTTCGAGGTCTCGTACGCCGCGGGAACGTTCGTCGTTTCCTATGAGCGGGCTCGAGGGAGCGACAGCTCCTATCAGCTCGAGGTTAGGAACCTGGTCGAGTGGGTGGACCGAAACCGAAACAACCGCATCGATCCCGGAGAGACCGTCAACGCGACTTCGGCTTTGGGAACGACCGCGTTCGCGAACGCCCCGGTCGCGAAGACCCGGCTCGAAAGTGCCGACGGTGGGCATGTGACCGAGCTCTCGATTCGGAGCCGGAGCGGCAACATGACGTTGAACGTCACGGTCGCGGAACGGTTCATGCGGCTTTCGGGCATCCGGGTCCTCACTCCGATGGAGGTCAAGCTGGACATGACCGTCGATCGGGCGGTCCTCTCCCCGGGCGCGAGTTTGGGACTCGACCTCCGCATCAACACGACGAAGCGCCTGGAATACGGAGAGCAGAGCTACGATGACGTGAACATGTTCGCGCAGGACGAGGCCGGCTTCAACGTGACCGGAGGTCCGCCGACGAACCCCGCGACCGTGTTCTTCTCCTGGGCCAATTCCGCGTTCGCGGACGGTCGCGTGATCCCCGTGACCTACTCGAACGTGACGAATCCGAATTCCTACGAACTCTACCTTGCGTATCCGATGAGTACGGGCCGCGCCGATGTGAAGCTCGTCCACGACCCGGTCCTCGGCGTCGACAGCGCCGCGTACGAGGGGATTGTCAGGCGTCCCCCGGAGCTCCAAGGAGACTTGGTCCTCTATGCCGGCTCGCTCATCGCCGCGGTGGTTCTCATCGCGGTCACCATGATCGTCGCGGACCGACGCCGCAAGAAACGCGAGGAATGAGGCCGGAATCCTTAACACCCAGGGCCTTTACCTCGAGCGGCGGTCTCCATGGTGCTCATTGAGAACGTTCTCCTCGGGGCTGAATCGATCTTCGCCCTCGCCCTAACGGTCATTGCCGTCCTCGCGCTGCGGCGGGCGAAGGACACGCACCTCGCGTACCTGGCCGCGGCGTTCGGCGTCTTTTTCCTGAAGGCCCTCCTGTTCACGGTCTTCCTGTTCGTGGTTGCGCTCTCGCTCGGGCAGTTCTTCCTCCTGTCCGGGTCCCTCGACCTCGTGATCCTCGCCCTGTTCTACGGGTTCACGCTGCGGCGCTGAGCGCCGCGTGGTCTCATGGACCGGGAGATCCTGGCCGTCAAGACCCGGAAGGACCTGTATGACTTCGTCCGAAAAAATCCGGGTTTCCATTTGCGTGAGTTATCGCGAGCCCTGAACCTGTCGATCACCCTCGCGGACTACCATCTTCGGTTCCTCGAGAAGCACGAGCTCATTACGTCCTCGATGGACGGAGAGTACAAGCGGTTCTATCCGCGCTCGACGCCGGGTCAAGCGGAGGTTCGGGCCGCCCTCACGGAGGCGGAGAAGCAGATTCTGGCGTTCCTGCGTCAGCCGGTGCCGCTCAAGGTGATCGACTTCCTCATGGAACGGGAGGCGGCGACCCACAAACAGATCCTGGAGCAAGTGCCCGTCTCGCCGTCGACGCTCTCGCATCATCTGAAGAAAATGCAAGTCGCGGGCCTGATCGAGCACGCTCAGCCCGTCGAACGAGGATATCGCGTGGTGGACCCGAAGTCGGTCGCGCGACTCATGACGGCGTACGAGCTCGCGACGCCGGACCAGGTTGACACATTCATTCGCGTCTGGGGCGAGTTCCGCTTGTGAGACCCCTCAGAGGATCCTCACGAGTTCCTGCGCGACCCACTCGACGAACTCCTGGTCCGTCGGCGTGAACGCGTTGAGCTGGTCCGAGTCGATGTCGATCTCCGCGATCGCGGCGCCGTCCCGGAGAATCGGCACGACCATTTCGGCCCGCGTGTTGATGAAGCACTGGAGGTACCGCGGGTCGTCGTTCACGTCCGGGACGACGACCGTCCCCTTCTCGGCGACCGCGGCCCCGCAGATCCCTTGGCCAACGGGAATCCGCAGGTGCAGGGTCGCGCTGGGCCCGGACCAAGAGGCGAGGACGAGTTCCGATCCGTCCACATTGTAGATGCCGACCCACGTGTAGTGCGGAATCTTCCGCAGCTCCCGACACACGAAGTCCGTGATCGGCTTGCGCTGGCTTCCGGAATGGATGATTTTCTCGAGGCGGGCGGCGACCTCGTCGTAGCTGACCTTGCCTTTCTCGCCCGCCATGACTTCGCCGAACTTCCCGACTCCCTTCATCCGAGCGCGCCTCTCCGTCGAACGGCCGCGGCCGCCATAAGCCTTGCGTAATGTCGTGACGATCGGTTCGCAACCTCGCCTCGATTGGCTTCGGGAACGACCCGCGAGACGTTCCCACCCATGTCCGAATGACTGGGTGAAATGTTCAAATATCACAGGCTTCTACGAAAGATCACAAGCATCCCTCCACAACGGGCCGTTCCCTGGTTTTCCTGAAACGGCGAACGGCCTACCCTTTTTTTCTTTCGGGTGCCGGATACGTCTTTCCACGGTCCGCTGAGCCGGGTCAGAAAATCATCTTATAGGGTTGCTCCATTGTCGGGTCGCTTAGACAAGCATCCCTCCACAACGAGGCCGTTCAGGATCCCTGGACGGCCCTTTATTTTGGGGCTCATCTCGCTGGCTAGGCCATCGGTGGGATCTCGATTCCCCGGGTGTCGATGCGAACGCGACGGCCTTCCACGTGAAGCCGGCCTTCTGCGAAGAGCCGCACCGCGAGCGGCAGGAAGATGTGCTCTTGCTCGAGGATCCGGGCGGCGAGGGAGTCCTCCGTGTCGTCCTCGTGGACCGGGACCGCCCTCTGCAAGATGATGGGCCCTCCGTCCACGGAGGCGTCGACGAAGTGAATCGTGCAGCCCGAGACTTTGACGCCCGCGGCGATGGCATCGCGGTGGGCGTGTGCCCCCGGGAACGCGGGGAGCAGCGACGGATGGATATTGATGATCCGGTCCGGGAACGCGCGGATGAACGACGCGGAAACGAGGCGCATGAAGCCCGCGAAGACGACCAGCTCGACGCGTTTGTCCCGGAGGACTTTTAGCATCGCTTGCTCGAACGTCTCGCGGTCTTTCCCGAACGGGCGGTGATCGACAACGACCGCAGGGACGCCCGCGGCTTTCGCGCGATCGAGGACCGGCGCCCCCGGCACGTTGCAAACGAGGACCGCGAGGTCGATGTCCAGATCTCCGCGCTTGCGCGCGTCCACGAGGCTCTGGAAGTCCGTGCCCCGTCCCGAGGCGAGCACTCCGACCCTGGTTCGGCCCATCGAGGTCCCTCAATGTTTGAACAACCGGATCCCGGTGAAGACCATTCCGATTCCGTGTTCGTCCGCCGCCGCGATGACTTCGTCGTCGCGGATCGAGCCGCCGGGCTGTGCGACGATGGCGACGCCACCTTTCGCGAGCTCGTCCACCCCATCGCGGAACGGGAAGTACGCGTCGCTGACCGCGACGCTCCCGCGGGCCGCCGCTTTCGCCTTGTAGCACGCGAGCATGCATGCGTCCACACGGCTCATCTGTCCCGCCCCGATGCCGACCGTCCGCTCGCCCTTGACGAGGACGATCGAGTTCGACTTCACGTACCGGCTCACCAGGATTCCGAAGAGGATGTCGCGCATCTGCGCCGGAGTCGGCGACGCCATCGTCACGACCTTGAAGGCCTCCGGACGTGGCCGGGGGAAGTCCGTCGTCTGGAGGAGGACGCCCCCGAGGACCCGGACCATGTCGATGCCGTGATCGTTCCGGAACGGACCGCGGGTCCGGAGGATGAGGAACGTCCCCTTCTTTTTCGATTTCAGGAGGTCGAGCGCCTGGGGCTCATACTCCGGTGCGATGACCGCGTCGAGGACATCCTTCCTCATCCCCTTCGCCGTGGCGAGATCGACCGGGCGGTTCAGGCCGACGACACCACCGTAGGCGGAGATCGGGTCCGCGGCATGGGCGCTCGTGTACGCTTCCGTGAGCGATGACGCCAGGGCCACGCCCGAAGGGTTCGTGTGCTTGATGACGACGGCGGCAGGCCGATCGAACTCCGTCGCGAGGCGCAGCGCCGCATCGAGATCGATCAGGTTGTTGTACGACAACTCCTTCCCCTGCAGTTTCTCCGCGGTCGCCGTGGCGGCGAACGGGAAGGGCTCGTGGTACAGGGCCGCCTTCTGGTACGGATTCTCGCCGTAACGAAGGTCCGCGACCTTGTCGTACGCGAGGCGCAGCGCGGGGGGGAGCACGGTCCCCTGGCGTTTCGCGAGATAGTTGTAGATCGCGGCATCGTAACGGGAGGTGTACTCGAACGCTTCCATCGCCAGCTCATTTCGGAGTTTCTCCGGGATCGACCGGTGCTCTTGCAGCGTCCGGAGGACATCTGGGTACCGCGAAGGCCGGACGATCACGCTGACCCGCGCCGCGTTCTTCGCGGCGGCGCGGATGAGGGACACGCCGCCGATATCGATGTTCTCGATCGCCTCCTCGAGCCGGACGTCCGGTTTCGCCGCCGTGGTCTCGAAGGGATAGAGGTTCACGACGACGAGGTCGATCGGGACGGCGCCGAGGTCCGCGAGGTCTCTCTCATCGCCTCGAGGCGCGAGGATCCCCGCGAAGATTTTCGGGTGGAGGGTCTTCACGCGGCCTCCCAACCCCTCGTGGAGGCCGGTGTAATCCGCCACGGTCGTCACCGGAAGGCCCGCGTCCTTCAGAGTCTTCGCCGTCCCCTCCGTGCCCATCAATTCAAAACCGAGGGCGTGCAGGCCCCGGGCGAAGTCGACGAGACCCTCCTTGTCCGATACGCTGAAGAGAGCCCGGCGGGGGGAAACCATCCCTATTACCGGATGGCAATGGAAAGAATGCAATTAAGTCTTCGGTGGCCGTGGGATGGTCATGCCGAGGGGGACGTCACTCGGGGCGTCGGGTCCGGGCGGGGAAGCAGCCCTGCCTCCTGCACCAGGTCCGGCACCACCTCCTCCCACCCGATCGGCATCAAGTGCACCCCGCGGACCCCCTCGATCTTCTCGAGCGCCTTGATCGTCCGGACCGCGATGCTCACGCCCTCCGCCTTCGGATTCGGAGCGCGCTCCATTCGGTTGACGATGTGTTTCGGGACGACCGCGCCGAGCTTCTCGACCATGAATCGAGCCATCTTCGCGGATTTCAGCGGGATGACGCCCGCGAGGATGTACACCTTGTCGTGGAGCCACTCCTTCCGCACGAGGCGCATCCACTCCTCGAACGCATCCACGTCGTACACGCCTTGGGTCTGGACGAAATCGGCGCCGGCCATGACCTTTCCCCGGAGCTTACCGAACGATTCCTCGTTCGAACCGCGAAACGGGTCGGCGGCCGCGCCGATGAAAACCTTCGGGGCGTTCTCCACCTTGTCTCCGCCCCGCAGGATCCCGGTGTCTCGCAGAGCGCGGAAGGTCGCGATCATCTCTTCGGTGTTCAGGTCGAAGACGGCCTTCGCGTCCTTCTCGTTTCCCGCGGCCGGCGGGTCGCCCCAGAGGCAGAGGACATTGTGGATTCCGAGGGCCGAGGCCCCGAGGAGATCCGATTGGAGGCCGATGCGGTTTCGGTCTCGCGAGACCATTTGCATGATCGGTTCGACGCCTTCTTGCAAAGCGATCAGCGCGCCGGCCAGGGAGGAAATCCGAACGAGCGCCCGCTGGCCATCCGTCACGTTGCACGCGTCCACCATCCCGCGATAGGCGGCCGCATGGCGCCGAATCTCCGACGCGTCGGCGGAGGCCGGCGGGGCGATCTCCGCCGTCACCGCGAACCCTCCGGACGCGAGGATCCGTTCGAGACGACTGCCCGCACGGATCGGACGGCTCGCGGCCTCCGCGGGCATCGCGCGCGGGAACGGCGGCGGAGCTATCTAAGCTTCGGTCGAATGCATGAAGGAATCGACTACCATCCATAGCGGTCGCACAGTTCGAGGGCGAGGATCATCCGATAGAATTCGCGTGCGTGAATCCCCAACCACGGCTTGCGGAGCAGCACGGACAGGATCAGCCGCGGGTTCACGGCCCGCCAATCGAGTCCGTGAAGTTCCTCGCCGACGGAATTCATCAGCCGATCGCCCCATCGCCGGATGCGGTCGATCATCCAGGAGAGGAGCGGGTCCAGGAACGGCGACGCTCGCATGGCCCGGTCGTACGCGACCATGGACGTCGGATCCTCCCGCGTCAACGCGGTCACCGCGAACTCGCCCGCGAGGCGCCCGCTGAAGATCCCCGAGTGGATCCCCGCCCCATTCAAGGGGTTCGTGATGCCCGCGGCATCGCCGGCGATGGCCAGGCCAGGCGCCCCGAGGGAGGTCAAATCGTACCGCGAAGGAATCGAACCCGCGATGGTCTGCGTCCTCCGGTCCACGTCGATGCCGAACTTGCGGCAAAAATCCACCGTGGCGGCGTGCGCGTCGATGTGGCCTCCGGCGCCGACGTTCACCGAATCGCCCTTCGGGAATATCCACGCGTAACCGCCCTGGTACGCCTCTCCGATGTAGAGGAGGAAGAACTCCGGTTCCAGGAGCGGCACGTCCTCGCGGCGGAATCGGTACTCGTACGCGCCGATCCGCTCGAGGCTACGGACGAGGCCCGCTTGACGGGCGACGAAGCTCGCAGGCCCGTCGGCGCCGATGATGACGCGCGTATCGATCGTCTCGCCGTTTGCCTCGATTCGCCACCCGCCATCATGACGGGAAATCCCCGTGACCTTGGTCGACGTGCGCAGCTGCGCGCCATCGTCGACCGCGCCATCGACGAGCCAGCGATCGAATGCGGGGCGATGGATCGCGTATCCCGGGAGGCGGGTGATGTAGAACCAAGTCCCGTTCGGCGCGATGCACTTGGCACCGATGACGCGCTGGGCGATCCACTCCTCTCGCGGCCGGAGGCCGTTCGACGCAAGGCCGAACTCGCTGACGCCTTCCGCGCACTGGACTGGTTCGCCGACCACCTTCTTCTTTTCGAGGATCGCGGTCCGGAAGCCCGCGGCGGCGAGTGGCCGTGCGGCCATCCCTCCGGCCGGTCCAGCGCCGACGACGACCGCGTCGTACATTCGACGATGGAGAGAGGGTCGGAGCTATTTCGGCCTTACGCGGTCGCCTCCGCGGGGAACCGCACCGCGAGGTCTTCGCCGTGCGCCGTCGGCCGGTATACGTACGGGGGCACGCCCCGCCGGACGGCGGGACCACGTTGCTTCGTGATCAGCTGGACGGCCATCAGGACCCGCAGGCCGTTGACGGTCGTGTACTCGGAGAGACCGAGCTCCTCGGCCACCTCCGTCGTGCTCGCGTCCGGATGGACATGGAGGAACCGAAGGATCGTGACCGTATTCCGGTCGAGGACCTCGGCCGTCTGCTTCTGCTCCGGCCGCGGCTCGAGCTCGAGCCGCTCGTAGACCCTCTTGCCCTGCTCCGATGGCGAGACGACGACGTTCAGCAACGCGGTCTTCTCGATCTCGAGCAGGTGCTTCGCGACCGCCGCCGGCGCGATGCCCATCTGGGCCGCAAGCTCGGGGATCTTCGAATCGCGGTTGCGGTACACCTTGTTCTCCACGACGATCGAGAGGACCTCGCGCTGACGTTCCGTGAGGAGTCGAGACCAGTCGCTAGAGTGCATCCGGCCGCCGAACGTCGCGAGCAGTCTTAAGCGTTTTCGTGGCCCGCCGGCGGCGGGTCGTTGTCTGACGACATCGGCGTACGATTCTGCGGCACCACTCGTGGTGTCAGACGCGCGCCGCATGTCTCGCGCTCAAGGCTATATCGACCGAACCGATTCCCACCATCGGGTGCCCACGTGCCCGGCAACGTCATCGATGGCAAGAGGATTGGGGACGACGTTCGGACCAAGCTGAAGCCGCGCCTCGCGAAGCTCGCGGATGAGGGTGTGGTCCCCGGTCTCGCGGCGGTCCTCGTCGGGGAAAATCCCGCGTCGCAGCTCTATGTCAAGATGAAAGCGAAGGCCTCCGAGGAGATGGGGATGGCCCACTGGACGATTGAGCTGCCCGGTGATGTGCCCGAGGCTCGTCTCCTCCAGGAGATCGGCCGGTTGAACAGCGATCCGAAGGTCCACGGGATCCTCGTCCAGCAGCCGTTGCCCGAGCAGATCTCGGTGGACAAGGCAGTCTCGGCGGTCAGCCCGCTCAAGGACGTGGACTGCTTCCACCCCGTGAACGTCGGCCTCGTGCTGATCGGCCGCCCGCGGTTCGCACCCGCCACCCCCTCTGGCGTCGTCGAACTCCTCATGCGCAGCGGCTACGATCCGAGCGGCAAGGACGTCGTGATTGTGGGCCGGAGCAACATCGTCGGGAAGCCGCTCGCGGCCCTCCTGATGCAAAAAGGCCCCAAGGCGAACGCGACGGTGACTGTCGTCCATAGCGGGACACGCGAACTCGCGTCGCACACGAGGCGGGCGGAGATCCTCATCGCCGCGATGGGCTCCCCGCGGTTCATCAAGCGGGACATGATCAACAAGGGCGCAATCGTCATCGACGTCGGGATCAATCGAGTCCGTGATGAGAGCGCGAAGAGCGGCTATCGCACGGTCGGCGACGTGGACTTCGACGCCGTGCGCCCGAAAGCGGAGGCGATCTCGCCCGTGCCGGGCGGCGTGGGACCGATGACGATCGCGATGCTCCTGTCGAATACGGTGTATGCAGCGGAGCTCGCCCTCAGAGCCGCCGGCCCCGCCCCAACGTAACGGCTATCCCTCGATACGCCCATGGCTGGCGCTCGGAGAGTGGGCCGATGATCACGGGCGTTCAAGACGTCTACTACGAAGTCCAGGACATGAAACGCGCCATCGCGTTCTACCGCAACGTGCTGAATCTGGCGATGACGGAGGAGAGCGCCGACTGGAGCGCCATGAACGTGGGAGGTCTCCGCATCGGGCTCGATTCGACCGACGGCAAGCCCACGCCGAAACGGGCCATCTTGACGTTCAAGACGACGGACATCCGAGCCGACGTCAAGCGAATGCGAGACAAGGGCGTGAAGTTCGTCGGCGAGATCGGCGATTACCCGTGGGGCAGTGTCGTGACCTTCGAAGATTCGGAGGGGAACTTCCTCAAGCTCATGCAGCCGCCGAAGTGATTCGGGTTTCGGCGGAGTGCGCGAAACTAGAAATCCCGGCCGCCACCATCTCCGCATCGCGATCATGAAGGTCCTGGTGGTCGGGGGCGGGGGCCGCGAGCATGCGATCGTCGAGGCGCTCCATCGCAGCCAGGCCGACATCTACGCCGCGATGGCGAACCAGAATCCCGCGATCCGTCGCCGCTCGAAGGACGTCCTCCTCGGGGACGTGGCCGACGTCGAGCGCATCGTCTCCTGGGCGAAAGGATATGGGATCGAACTCGCGGTGATCGGGCCCGAGGCGCCGCTCGAGAAAGGAATCACCGATGCCCTCGAGGCCGCCGCGATTCCGACGGTCGGCCCGTCCCGGGAAGCGGCGCAACTCGAGACGAACAAGGAATTCACGAGGACCTTGATGCGAGATCATCAGATCCCCGGGTTCCCGCTATTCTGGGCGTTCGACAGTCTCGCGGGCTTCGAGGAGTTCGTGAACGACTCGGACTTCGAGTTCGTGATCAAGCCGCTGGGCCTGACGGGCGGCAAAGGCGTGCGCGTCTGGGGCGATCATTTCTCGAGCAAGGCGGAGGCGCTCGCGTATGGCCGCGAGATCTTGGAGAAGAAGATTGGCGGCGCGGCGCGGTTCCTCGTCGAGGAGAAACTCGTGGGGGAGGAGTTCTCCCTCCAGGCGTTCTGCGACGGCCGAGCGCTCGTCCCGATGCCTCTGGCCCAAGATCACAAGCGCGCGTACGAGGGGGACAAAGGGCCGAACACGGGAGGAATGGGCTCCTACAGTGACGCGGACCATCGCTTGCCCTTTCTCACGAACGACGACTTCGTCCGTTCGCTGGAGACGATGACGAAGACCGTGGTGGCGATGGCCGCCCGCGGCACGCCGTTCAAAGGCATCCTTTACGGCGGCTTCATGGCGACGGAAGACGGTCCGAGGCTCCTGGAGTACAACGTCCGGTTCGCGGACCCGGAATCGATGAACGTCTTACCGATTCTCGAGACGGATTTCCTCGAGGTCTGCTTGCGCCTTGCCGCGGGAAACCTTCCGTCGTCGGTCTCGTTCGCCCGCAAGGCCACGGTGTGCAAGTACGTCGTCCCGATGGGGTATGGCTCGCATCCGAAGGCCCGGGAGCAGCTCAAGGTCGACGAGGAGAGCATTCGCCGGACGGGGGCGAGGCTGTACTATGCGAGCGTCGACGAGAAGGGC
>VBLR01000076.1 GCA_005878665.1 Methanobacteriota archaeon
GTAGGTGTTCGCGTCCATGATCGTCGGCCCCGGATACGCGAGCTCGGTCCGCATGAGGAGGGCCAGGACTCCGGCGATCAGGAAGAAGAAGAATGAGTTCGCGAGATAGAGGATCCCGATTTCATGGTGGTTCGTGGTCGTCAACCAACGGAACACCCCGATCGGCGCATTGCGATGACGATACGCGGTGACGACTTCGCCCGCCATCGATGAGACTCCGAGGCGGTCACCATGTGCGAGCGGCCGCCGGATTCCCGTACTTCAGAATCCCGCATAAGGCTTTCCACATGAGCCTTCGAACGTTGTCACAAAACGCGCGCACCGCATCAGACCACAAATGCTTTAGAGGTAGTCCGATTTCGGCAATCGATGTCGGGCCTCCGGAGGATGGGCCTGGTGGGACTGGCTGCGCTCCTGGTCCCGTTTCTCGGAGGGATTGCGCGCGCGGATCCGGTTTCTCCCGGACAAGCCGCGACGGAGCAACTGTTCTACCTCGTGCTCGTCCCGGCGATCGGGATCGGCGCCGTCGTCGGGGGGCTCGTCCTCTACGCCGTCCTGAAGTTCCGGGTCCGCAAAGGGCACACGGAGGGGCCGGCGAACCCGGAGACCGGGAACCGCCGCCTCGAGACGATCTGGACTGTCATCCCTGCGATCATCCTCGTGGTCGTCGGAGTCGCCGGATTTCAGGCGCTCATCACGACCGACACGATTCCCCAGAATCCGGATGTGCTCGTCGAGATCAACGCGCACCAGTGGTACTGGAATTTCAACATCACGTACATCAATGAAACGAAAGGCTGGTACAACTCGACCGGGAACTTCACATCGCTCAACACGACCGGTGCTTTCACGCTCAAAGCGGGTCTCACGGTCAAGATCATCCTTCGCTCCTTCGACGTCAATCATGCGTTCTGGCTCGTCCCGTTTGATCTCAAGATCGACGTGATCCCAGGCCACTCGAACACCTATTGGCTCCAACCGCTGCAACCCGGTGACTACGCGATCCGATGCGCCGAATTCTGCGGTCTCAACCACTACTCGATGACCGCGACCCTCCATGTCGTCAAGTGAGGCCAGGAGTCTCAAGCGGATGGTCGGGAGCCGAACGCGCATTGCGGTACTCGTCGTCGCCGGAGTCCTGTGCGCCTCCATCGCGGCGGCGATCGCGCGTGTCCCAGCCCCGTCCGCGGCGCCTTTCCAACTGCACGCCGCTGACTTGCCCCCTCGGACGGGCATCTCGCCGGTCAATTACACGCTCTATGGAAACGCGGTCGGCGGGTGGGGATTCTCGAGCACAACGATTCGGGAGCCAGGGCCGAATATCACGGTGTTCTATGGAGACCGAGTGAATCTCACCCTGTTCGGGACCGACTCGGCACCGCACAGCTGGTTCATCGACTATAACGACGACATGGCCCCGTCGCCGGGGGAACCCGCCTCGAAGGACTTCAACGTCCCCGGGAACGTCGTGGGGAACTTCAGCTTTGACGCAGTTCAGCCCGGAAACTGGACCTATCGATGCGGGATACATCCGACCACGATGAACGGGACGATTCAGATCTTGGAACAAGCGAGGCCGGTCAACCTGACGCTGTACGGCGACGCGGCGTTAGGTTGGGGATTCTCCAACGCGACGATTCGCGAGCCCGGGCCGCCAATCGTGGTCCTGTACAATACGAACGTCAAGCTGACCCTGATCGCAAAAGACTCGGCCCCGCACAACTGGTTCATCGACTACAACAACGACCTGACCATGTCGCCGGGAGAGCCCAGCTCGAAGGACTTCAACGTCCCCGGGGACGTCGTGGGGACCTTGACCTTCCTCGCATCCCAGACCGGCAATTGGACGTATCGGTGTCATGTCCACCCGACGAGCATGACGGGCACGATTTCGATTGTCGGCGGCCCTCCTCCTGAATTGCCGAGGACGATGCTTCCATTGGTCACGGAGATCATGATCGGCGCGCTCGGGATCGTCCTCGTCTTTGCGGCCGTTTACCACTTCCGCGCGGTTCGGGCAGCAAAGCGACTCCGCTGAGGGATCCGTGATGACGGATCTCGGGATCCTCGCTTTCGGATTCGGAGCGATACCCGTTGTCGCGATCCTCCTCTACAACGTCGATCGATTCGTCCTTCAGCATCGCGAGGCGACGTGGGGTTTCCTGTCCGGGGTCATCGGATTCCTTGGTTTATCGCATGCGACGTCTCTCGTCCTCTTTAACCACTCTCGGTTCGGGGATGCGGCGGTCGCGACTGCTCTATCGTTCGTCGGACTGGTCATCGGCGCATCCGTCGCGTGGCTCGTCCTCGAAGGCCCGTTCATCCAGACGGAACCGAATCGAATCGTGTGGGCCGCGGTTGCGTTTGTTGGTTTGCACAGCGTCGGAGATGGGTTAGTCCTCGGCGGAGGCTTCATCAGTGTCATTCCCGTGGTCCCGATCGATGCGGTCACGGTGACTGCCACAGCCGTGCACCGATTCCTGGAGGGTTGCTTGATCATCGTGCCGGCGATGTGGGCCGCTTGGAGGGCGAGGTTCACGTTTGCTCTTCTATTCGTATCGCTTGCCGCGATTCCCGCGACGTATCTTCCGGGATGGGTCTATGGTGCGTACGGACCATCGCCCCTAGGGGCGACGTTGCAGCTTGCGATACCGACCCTGCTCGCGGCGATCGAGGCAACGTTTGGTTTGCTATTGTTCGTCCGCGCGTTCCTGCCGATCGCCTCCGCGGACCGAGGTTCGCGCTGGCCCGCCTGGACGGCGATCGGGTTCATCGCCATCGGTCTCGTTCACTTCTTGGTCGAGTGATTCAGGCCACGGTGGTTCCTTTCGCCGGGGCAGTCGGCCACAGCGAGACGAGCGCGACGATGATGGCGGCGGCGAGCGTCGCGGTCCCGAGCGCGAGATGGATCGTGACGACGACCCAGTCGTTACCTGACGTAATCGTGAGCGCGCCGACTCCCACTTGTGTGACGAGGACTGCGAAACTCATGATCGACACCGTGACGATTCGCAGATCGGCGCGAAACCAGACCAGGGAGGCGACGAGGGTGGACAAGATGAACATCCCCGTCAACGCGGCGATGAGGCGATGGAGGTACTCGATGAGGATCCGGACATCCGCGAGATTGGGCACGATCGAACCGTTGCACAGGGGCCAATCGGGGCAGATGGTTCCCGCACCCGGTATTCCCCGCACGGTTCCCCCGACGATGATCGTGGCGTATGCCGAGACGGCCCCGAGGATCGCGACGGTCTGAAGAAATCGACGTCGGTCGATCGGCACGGGAGTCGCCCGCGGCGAGAGAAAGTCCGCATCAATAAACCCTCGCAACGACTCGGCTCAGGACCATCAGCCAACGGTTCAATCAGGGGACCGAAAAAAGGCATGGGGACGCAGGGATTTGAACCCTGATCGACGGGTTTCTCCCACGCGGGGAGCGACCCACGCGTGTTCTGCGAACCATGGGTCAGCGCTCCAGTCTGTCATCACCGGAATCAGCAAACCCGTTCGCCATCAAGCCCATGACTGGAGCCCGTAATTCTACCAGGCTAAACTACGTCCCCATGGGACTCGCGGGGTCGCGGAAGAGTGGCGGGGATATCTAACTTTGCGTCGCAGGTCGAACCGCACGCGGACGGCGCGTCGTCGACGTGGTCCAAAGTTCCTGGGCGAGCGCGAACGCGAGGACGCCCTCGATCACTTTCGAGATGAGACCGAGCGGGCCGAACACGTACTGCTGGCTCACAAACGGGAAGACGACGAGCCGCGAGGCGACGTACAATCCGATCAAACCGAGTGCCGCGAGGAGCCACGCCCAGACGATCGGCCGCGAGGCCCGCATGATCGTGAAACCGCCGAGGAATTCCAGCGGCGCGAGGACGATGAAGAACGCCACGATGATCGACTCGACATGTTCGCCGATGGCGACGATGTGGATCGCGCCGTCTGCAAAGAGGAGGAACGTGGCGAGGATGCGACGGCCGCGGACCCGGTCCCACAAGACCTCCGGATGATCGATTGCGTATCCGAAAAACAAGAGGCCCAGACCCCAAGGGACCGCAGACAGACGAACGAGGTCCGTCGCGCCGAGATAACTGGGCGTGCCGAGCCCACTCGTCAGGACGATCTCGGCCTCGAACGCGCCGGTCACGAAGAGAATCCCGAGTCCCGCCAAGATGAAGGCGAGGCCGGAAGTGTACCGATCCGCGCCCATGCGACGGCGTATCACGCCGCCCCGCCAAGTACCTTTGCCGAAATGGACCGCTCACCGCTGCCGCATCTTCTGTTCGCGCTTCCGGCGGCGCATCCGCTTCTTGCGCCACTTCCAGCGCATCTTTCCGCGCTTCTTCCAAGCCCGCGAAGAGCGTTTCACCGGGTCGCCGGGCGGCGCGTAACCCCCTGCCGAATAAGTAGTTTCCCGTCTCCCTTCCCGGAGGGGACGTGGTGTCGTCACGTTGGCGAACAAATCTATCGCGGGGCCCGTGCTCCGAAGAATCCAGCGACCGCGACGAGCCTCGGCTACGAGGTGGCGTACAGGACGTTTCCGGGCCCGCCATAATTCGGGCCTTCGCCCCAGGCGATGTGCACGTGGCCCTTCGGGTCGAGCGCCACCGTAATGTAATCGCCGTACGGGAAGGCGAAGCCCTGTGCGGTCACGTACGAGTAGCCGCTTCGGAATCCGGAGACCTTCACCTCGGCGGACCAAGTCTGGCCACCATCCGAGGAGCTGCGATACCAGACATTGTACGCGCCGGTGCGGTTGTCCATCCACGCAACCCGGACATCGCCCGCATCCCCGGCCTCTACCCCCGGGAAGACGTGGAACGCACCCGTGCCGTCGACATTGAGCATGGTGCGCGAGGACCAAGTCATGCCTCCGTTTGCGGACGTCTTGTACCAGATGAACGGAGGACCGTTGTCCGTGATCGGCGCGTTGTAGGTCACGTACAAGTGGCCACTTCGGTCCGCGGAAATCGACGCGCCGGTGCCCAGGTAGTCCCATCCACATGTCGTGGGGCACGAGGGACCTGGCGGAAGGCCGGTGTCCACGTACGAAATGGTCCAGCTCGCTCCCTTGTCGGACGATTTCGTGACTGCGACATCTTGGGGGCCCTGGGCCTGGCCGCTCTTGTGGACCAGCTCCCACACCATGTAGACGGTGCCGTCCGGAGCGACCGTCGCTCCGCCGTTCAATGGCCATCCGATTGTGTTCTGGTTAATCTGAACCGTCGCGAACGTGCGGCCCCCATCGTGGGACGAGGAAACGAACAACTTCTGCGCGATCGAGTAGCCGACGTAGACGTCGTCGCCCTGAACGGCCAAGCCATCCTTGTCGGTGATGCCGTTCTTCACGTCGGCGTTGATCGCCACCGGGCTCGACCAGGTGGCGCCGCTGTCATCGGAGCGTTGGACGACCGTGTCCTTTCCGTGGAGATAGCTGACAAAGACCACCCCGGCGGAGTTGACCTTCACCTGAGGATCAAACTGCACCGCGGAACTGATCGTGAGAGGAGCCGGGGCCGTGAACGTCCGGCCGCCGTCGTGGGACACCTGAATAACCATCGTGTCCACCGAACAGGCAGGGCAGCCCGGGACTCCGCTCAGATGAGTCGTCAGGTAGTACACGTTTCCCTGGCCGTCGGACGCCACGGCAGGCTCCCAGTCGTCCCCGCCAGGCGGATATCCCATGACACTCGGCGTCGTGAAATTGATGCGCCCCACCGCCACGCCAAGGACCGAGAAGGCTGCCAGGACAAATACGACGGTCAGCGCACCGAGTCCGAGTGCAATCCTCCCCATGAGAACCCTCGTGCCGCGGGAACGCGCTTCGACGCATAAGCGTTCACTCTCCTTCTCGACCCTGAGAACGTCGACCCGGAATCCGTTTATGTTCCATCGGGCATACGGGGCCGGGGATCCCATGGTCAGCTCGCAAAGCCTGGCGAAAAGCATCGTGAAGGGAAGCCTTCGACCGAAACCCGACGAGGTCGTCCTCATCTCGACGTATCCACACACGATCGAGCTCGCGGAGGCGACCGCATTGGAGTGCCAGAAGGCGGGCGCCGATCCCGCGTTGTGGCTCGACACGGACGCCCTGTTCTACGGCAATTTCAAGAACTACTCCGTGGAAAGCCTCCATCGGGTTTCCGGCCACTGCGTCGGCCTCCTCGATTACGTGAATTCGTATGTCTGGTTGAACGGTCCTCGGAACCCCGCCCCGATGGCGACCGTCCCGCGCGAAAAGTTCGCGGCGATGTTCGAGGGGGAAAAGGCGCACTTCGACAAGATGTTCGCGAAGGTGCCGAAGAACGTCAGCCTCGCGATCGGCCAGGTCACGCGGGAGAGGGCCAAGACGTACGGCCTCAACTACCCGAAATGGAAGGCGATGGTCGAGGCGGCGACGGTGGTGAACACGGAGCGGCTCGCGTCGCTCGGCAATCTCGTCGCCGGTCTCGTCTCACGGCCCGTCGATGTCCGCGTGACCGCGGACAACGGGACGAAGCTGAAATTCCGACTCGCCGGACCCGAACGGAAGCCGTACGTCCACGACGGGGTCATCAGCGACGAAGACCTCGCGGTGGGGACCCTCGCCAGCCGCTCTGTCGACCTGCCGACGGGAGAGGTGGGCATTGCGCCGGTGGAGGAGAGTGCGAGCGGCACCTTCGTCGCCGATGTGCCGATCCCGCAACGCGGCCGGCTCGTCGAGGGCCTATCGTGGACGTTCCGGAACGGCAAGGTGACGGACTTCAGCGCGAAGAAGAATCTGCCGTTCGCCCAGACGAATTGGGCCGAAGCCACGGGGTCGAAGGACGTCTTCGGCGAAGTTTCATTCGGGCTGAACTCGAAAGCGCTGCCGGGATTCATGCAGAACAGCATCGTCGCTGGTACCGTGAGCATCAGCATCGGGGACAACCGGGGCGCCGGCGGGAAGAACGACAGCAGCTACGGGTTCTCGGCGCCCCTCGCGCATGGGACCGTGGAGATCGGCGGGAAGACCGTGATCCAGGACGGGACCTGGACGATCTAGACCCAGCAGACGGACTCGCGCAGTCCTCGCCCCCGGCCGGAGGATGACCCTCCGGGCCCCTTCGCGTGCTCGACCCCGCCCTCCCGGCGGGGATTCCGCCGGAGGGTTCAAGTGGAGAGGCGGCATGGGCGAACGATTCCCGTGTGGACTCCCACGCCGACCGTCCCGTCCGCGCCGTACTCTCCGGTAGCGCGCAAGCCTGGATTCTTCCAGCGTCTGCGGATCGGTTGGCAGCTCACGAAGGTCAGCCTCGGCATCCTTCGCAAGGAGAAGGGGCTGATCCTCCTTCCGTTCCTCTCGCTCCTGATCACCGGTGCCGTCTGGATCGCGTTCTTCATCACGATCTTCTTCTTCACCGCTCCCTCGGATGTGTTCGGATTCTGGCTGTTCTACCTGGGACTCGCGATCGTCTACTTCGTCACGTTCTTCGTCTCGATCTACTTCAACGCCGCCGTCATGGGCGCTGCCATGATTCGATTGAACGGCGGCGACCCGACGATCTCCGACGGGCTGAAGGTCGCGAGGGCGAACGTCCGGCGCATCGCCGGATGGGCTTTGGTGACTGCGACGATCGGCCTCATCTTGCGCGCGATCGCCGAGCGATTCGGTTTCCTCGGACGGATTATCGCAGGAGCGCTAGGCGCGGCGTGGGGCATCGTCACGTACCTCGTCGTCCCGGTCCTGATCTTCGAGAAGATCGGGCCGTGGGCTGCGGTGAAGCGAAGCGGATCGTTGTTGCGGCAGACTTGGGGCGAGGCGGCGGGCGGATACCTCTCGCTCGGCGGGATCATCGTGTTGCTCGCGCTCCCGGCGCTTCTCGCGCCCCTCCTGGGGTTCCTCCTCGGTGGTGTGATCGGCCTGGTCGTGGGCCTCGGGATCGCGGTCGTCTATTGGCTGATCCTCGGCCTCGTCGGCTCCGCCGCTCAGAGCATCCTCGTCACCGCCTTGTACCGATACGCCACGACGGGCAAGCTGGGATTCGGATTTCCTCAGGATCTTCTCGCGGCGCGATCCCCGAGCGCTCGCTGATTCACCGGATTGACGTCCGCACTGCCTCGGCATCGCGCGAAAGAAAACGAGACGCGGTCCAGCTGTCAGCCCGGGCCGGAGACATCATGCACAGCACCTTGCTTCTCCATAGGCCCGCGGGCCGGAGGCAGGCCTAGCCCAGCGCGTGTGCGTACAGGATTCCCTGGGTGTCCGCGATCTCCACGGCATACCCGGCCGGGTACGTGCTCGTGCTTATCAGGAGCCGGTCACCGACGATGATTGTGCCGCCTCCGGTCCCAATGAACTGCGCATGGTTGGTGCTCCACGAGCCGGACGTTAGGGATGCGAAGGCGGTGGAGTTGAGCGCCGTCAAGCCAACGGAAGTCGTGATCGTCAGCCCAACCGCCGACGTCATCAGGCCACTCGGTGTTGACATGATCGTCAGAATCCAGTTCGTTCCATCGGTGGATCTTCCGATATTGACACCCATCGCACGAGGTCCTTGACCTGTCGTCCAGGTCACTCCCGAGACCATGCTACCACTCGACGTCACAAGGGAGAGTTCTAGACTGAACCTCGTCGAACTCGGCAGCGGGGCCGAATCTCCGGTGACTCTCAACGCATCGCCCGTGCCGAAGAGCTGATCGTTGTCGTGATCGAGCCAGAACACGCGGACTGTGTAGCCACCAGCGATCAAGACGACCGACCCGCCCGGCGCAGGCATGTCGGTCGAACTCCCCGATCCGTTTGCCGCGATGCGGACCTGGAGGGTCGAGGGAGCGATCTCGCGGGAACTCGAGAAGACAGCAATCGTCGCGTTCCCGCCGGTCTGATCGACCGGCCCGAGGCTCACGATCGGAGGCGCATTCGGACCCTGGAGAAGGCCGGACACCATGAAGTAGAGGACGGCCGCGAGGACCACCGTGACGAGGACGATCACGACTACCACGATCACGATGATCAAGGCGACGTTAGTCTGCTTGGGAGGCGGGGGCGGATAAAACCCAGGATAGTACGGCGGCCCGGTGGGCGGAAACGGGCCCGGCGATCCGGGTGGAGGGCCAGGAGAGGGTCCGCTCATCATGCACGCATTGTGCATCCGGGCGAATATCGTTTACGGAATACGCAATGGCTGGGCAGCTTGCGGCCATGCGGGAGCAAGTCAACCTTAAACAAGGTTAACGGAAGCAGGACAAATTGTTAAGAGCCTCATGGCCCTTCGTTCAGCTTCCCTCGGAGGAAACCGATATGGCCCGAGCCTTGTGGAGTGGCGCGATCGCGTTCGGCCTGGTGAACATCCCTGTCAAGTTGTACGGCGCGACCGAGACGAAGGACCTTTCCTTCACGACTCTGCATGCCACGTGCATGACCGCCCTGAAGCGGCCGTACATCTGTCCGAAAGACAACGTGCCCGTGGACTCGAAGGCGATGGTGAAGGGCTACGAGTACGCGAAAGGCCAGTACGTGATCCTGAAGGACGAGGACTTCGAGAAGATCCCGCTGGAGGCGACGAAGGCGCTCGAGGTCGCGGGCTTCGTCGATGCGACGGAGATTTCGCCGTTGTACCGGGAGCGGAACTACTACCTCGGTCCGGAGGAGATCAGCCTGAAGCCGTTCGAGCTGTTCCGCCAGGCGCTCATGCGGACGGGAAAAGTCGCGCTCGCCCGCGCGGTCCTGTGGAAGAAGGAGCAGCTCGTCGCGATCAGTCCGTTCAACGGGAGCCTCGTCCTCACGACTCTCATGTACCAGGACGAGGTGAAGTCGCCGCCGGAGCCCCCCGCGACCCGACCCGTCGTGATCTCCGACGCCGAGATCGACCTCGCGCTTCAGCTCATCAAGACGCTCGTGACGGAGTTCGACCCGTCGAAGTTCCGCGACCGGTATCGGGACGCGTTGATGGCGCTCATCCAGGCGAAGGTCGAGGGCAAGGAGTTGCCTTCGGTCACCAAGGTCGAGACGAAGCCGACGCAGGATCTGATGGCCGCGTTGAAGGCGAGCCTCGAGGCCGCGAAGGCCAGCTGAGCGGATGGCGCCGTTCGACCCGTACGTCCACGTGATCAAGCCGATGCTCGCGGAAAGCCGCGAGACTCCGTTCGATTCGAAGGACCATATCTTCGAGCTGAAATGGGACGGCACGCGGGCGCTCGCGGTCGTGCGCGACGGGCTTCGGTTTCAGAACCGGCGCCTGAACTACGTCGAAGCGCGGTACCCGGACCTCGCGGTCCACACGCGGAAGCCGGCGATCCTCGACGGGGAGATCGTCGTCATGAACGGGCCGCTGCCCAGTTTCGAGAAACTCCAGGAGCGGGAGCGGGCGAGCGGCAAGATCAAGATCGAGTATCTTGCGAAGACCCTTCCGGCGACGTACATCGTGTTCGATGTCCTGTACGTCGGGGACAAGTCCGTCATGGGCCTCTCCCAGATGGAGCGCAAGGCGATCTTGCCGGATCTCGTCGAGGTCGACGACCGGGTCGTCCTGAGCGACTACATCGAGGGCCGCGGGGTCGACTACTACAACGCGGTCATCGGGCGCGGTCTCGAGGGCATCATCGCCAAGCACAAGGAGACGCGCTACCAGATGGGGAAACGGAGCAAGGACTGGGTCAAGATCAAGAAGAAGACGACGCTCGACGCCATCATCTGCGGGATCACCGCGGGCGAAGGCGAGCGCGAGGACACGTTCGGGTCCTTGATCCTCGGGGCGTACTTCGAGGGCGAGCTCTTCCACGTCGGTCGGGTCGGGACCGGCTTCTCCGAAAAGTTGCGGCGGACGCTCTTCCACCGGCTCGTCGCCTTGCGGCAAGCGGAGTGTCCGTTCCCGGAGGTCCCGGAGATCGACGCACACGTCGGCTTCTGGACGAAACCGGAGATCGTCGTCGAGGCACACTTCCTCGAGTTCTCGAAGGACCGTCACATGCGCGCGCCATCCTTCTCCCGCGTCCGCGACGACAAGCGGCCTGAGGATTGCGTCGTATCGTTCTAGGTCGCGACACCGAATTCGCGTGCGGACGTTGAGCGGTCGAACGTTTCGACTCCTTTATGCGCCTCGGACGCGATGGGGGCCGCACTCGGTGGACACCCATGGCGAAACTGCAGTTGACGGACGTCGAAATCTATGTGAAGGACTTGAAAGCGGCGCGAGCATTCTACACCCGGAAGATCGGCCTCAAGGTCCGGTCGTCCATGCCGAAGTGGGGCTACCTGGCCCTCGGGGCGACGAAGGGCGGCGACGACGCGGCTCTCACCCCATGGCAGCCGGTCCCGGAGTGGGGCCGGGAGATGTACGAGTCCCGACTGAAGATGATCGGCGGCGTCACCGGGATCGGCTTCCTCACCTCCGACCTGAAGCGGACCGTCGCGGACCTGAAGAAGAAGGGCGTGAAGTCCGCGGTCGACCGGGACGAGGGAACGTTCGGGCGGTTCAC
>VBLR01000077.1 GCA_005878665.1 Methanobacteriota archaeon
TGGTAGCCCGATCTTCCTCCGGGGATTGAGCGCCGAACCGTCGCAGCATGTGCTCGTCGGGGACCCGGTCACCCTATCCGTTCGGCCGCTGACGTCCGTCCCGACCAATATTTCGACGTTCGAAGCATGGGCTCGCGTCACGCCGCCGTCGGGCCCCGTTTCCAATCTGACGTTGACATTTGCGGGTGGCCTGTTTTCCGGGAATTACACGCCGACGACGAGCGGCGTTTACGCGGTGGAATTTGACGTCAGGAACCCGACAACCGGGGACTTCGCGAGTGCGCCCTTCGGCTTCGCTGCGAATCCGGTCGACATCACGCCGTTTTCGTATGTGACAGGCGAAGACCCGCGGGGCGCGATCTTCACGGCTCCCGTGGCGTACACGCGCTCGATCGCGGAGGTTTACGTCATCGTGCGGTCGTCGCAAGGTGACCTCGGCGACCTCCTCGGTCACGTCCTGACACCGCGAGGCGCCACGAATGAGTTCGCTCTGAACCATCCCCTCGTCGCGGTGGACCGACCGGTGTGGGAAGAGTTCTGGTACTACTTGGCCGGGATGCTAACAGGCAGTTTCGGGAACTCGTTTCAAACAGGTCGGCCGGTGAGCTCGGAAATCCGTGAGCGGGTCGGACCCACGCTCCTCCTTTTCGGCACCGCGACAATCGTCTCCGTCCTCATCGGGATCGGCGGGGGCGTGCTGCTCGCGTGGTTCCGCGGCTCCCGCGGGGAGATTGCCGCGATCGTTTCGAGCCTCTTCTTCTACTCGATGCCGATCTTCTGGTTCGGGATCATCCTTCTTTTCGTTTTCGCGTACACCTTGCGACTCTTTCCCTTCGGCGGCATCGGCGGCGTCGACGCGTCGGGGAATCCGCTCACGGGATTCAGCTACGCCGGGGACATCCTTTGGCACATGTCGCTGCCCCTGGCAAACCTCGTCATCTTGAACTTCGCGGGGTACGTGTTGCTCATGCGAAATTCCCTCCTCGAAGTGCTCGGAGAAGATTTCGTGACGGTCGCGCGCGCGAAGGGACTCAAGGAACGGACCGTCATGTACAAGCATGCCGCCCGCAACGCGATGCTCCCCGTGACGACGGTCACCGCCATCGCGATGGCCACGGTGATCAGTGGCGGCGTATTGACGGAGACCATCTTCTCCTGGCCGGGGATGGGATTCTACTTCGTCGCGCGGACCCTGGGTCAGGATTTCCCGGCGGTCCAGGGAGCATTCTTCATCCTCGCCTTGCTGACGGTCCTCGGCAACGTCGTCGCCGACGTCGCGTATGCATACCTGGACCCGAGGGTTCGATTGTAATGGTCGATTGGGACCTGACGAAGGAGCGCCTCCGCGCCTACCGTCGGAACCTCCTGAACACATGGGCGCTGTTCAAGGAGAGTCGCATCGGGGTCGTGGGGATCGGGATCATGATCGTCTTCGTCATCCTGGCGGCGCTCGCCCCATACCTCGGCCTCCGCGATCCGATCTACTGGCGCGCGCCATCGGAGGATGTCATCAAGCTCGACACCTATTGGCAGGCAGATACGTCGACTTTTCTCTTCGGCGCCGGTGATCCGATCCACTCACAGGTCGCGATGCGGGTGATCCCGCGCGCAACCGATCCGCACGCGGACCGTCTGTATGTGGCATCAGGCAACAAGCTCCTCGCGATGAACCCCGCGGCGGGGGGAACTAAGGGATGGTCGGGCCAGGATTCAACGGCTGCCTTCACGACCTCCGCAGAAATCACGGCTGGCCCTGTGGCGGTGAATTTCGGCAGCAAGACGAACCCGTCATACCTCGACTTGGTCGTGTACGTCGGGACATCGGATGGAACCTTCTACGCGCTGAATGACAGCGCCGTGGAGTTTGATGGCGAAACGCCGCTACCCGGGGGCCCGGATGTGGTGACTCGGTCCGTGGTTGGAAGCGTAACCTCGATCGCAGTCTGGTCTGAGCCCACGGATGACACGGCCCCGGGACGACATCTCGGCGAATCCGTTTTCGTGGGGACTTCGGAAGGAAACTTGTATGCATTCGCCGCCTCGAATTTGTCCCTGATATGGGAGCGGACGTTTGGCCCCGCGATCTCGATTCGCATGGCGTCCGCCCCAATGAATCCGCCAAACAACCCAAGTTATTCTTCCGCGCTCATGGAGGACGGGAAGCAGTTGTTCCTCAATGCTGGGGACTGGCACTCGGTCTACACCGCGAACGGTACGTTGGCTTGGACAGGTTTTCCGGTCAGCACACCCTGGACCTCCGCGCCGGTCGTTGGGCTTCCGTCGATCCTGGAGGATGGCAGTTTCGGCGAGCTTGCCTATGCGGCCTCCGACGACGGATGGCTCTTCGCTCGCAAGACCGCGACCGGTACCCCGTACGGACCCTGGGAGTCGTCGCCCGCCGCACAACTCCACCCGAGTGGGAGTCGGACGATCCCGGTCATGGAGACGGCCTCGCAGCGGGATCCCGGACCCCTTTCCTCTCCGTTCATCGATTCGACGACTGTCTACGTGACATCCAGCTCGGGAATCCTGTACTCGATTGCTCGGGACGCGGTAGGCACGCTCTCGGCCGGAACCGTAAAGTGGCGATTCGCCGACAAGGTTCCGCAAGAGCGAGGGTTCCGGTTCACAGCGCCGCCGGTCTTGGCCGTATCCCAACGAATCATCTTTGGTGTGGGCGTCGATCCAAAGGGGACGGCCGATCCATCGGACGACCAAGGAACTCTATACAGCCTCTCCGAGGTCGGCGATCTCCTGTGGCGCAAGGACTTTGACGCCACGTTAGACGCAGCGCCCTTGATCTGGACCACGCAAGTCGGTAGCCAATCCAACATTCCGAACGTCTGGCTCGGCACCGCGAAAGGCTGGGTCTATGCGATCTCGTCGACGGGGAAGTACCTCGCGCCGCTGCCACCTGGAACGTATCCGTCCGGCAACCAATATCTCTGGGGCACAGACCTGCAGGGCCGGGACATCTTCAGCCAGTTCATCTGGGGCTCACGGATCGCCCTCATCGTGGGCTTCTCAGTCGCTCTCCTGGCCGTCGGCATCGGCCTCGTGGTCGGCCTCGTCGCGGGCTACCTGGGCCGCAAGACCGACATCGTCCTCATGCGATTCACGGACGTCATCCTCGTCCTCCCGCTCCTGCCGCTCCTCATCATCCTCGCCGCCGTCCTCGGCTCGAGTATCTGGAACATCATCCTCGTAATCGCCCTTCTGTCATGGCCCGGCACGGCCCGGGTCATTCGGTCCGCGGTCCTCAGCCTCAAGGAGCGCCCTTACATTCAGTCGGCGCGAGTGACCGGGGCGAGCAGCGTGCGGATCATGTTCCGGCACCTGACGCCGAACGTCATGCCGCTCGTGTTCCTCTACATGACGTTCGCGGTGAGCGGCGCGATCCTCCTTGAGGCGGCCCTCAGCTTCATCGGCCTTGGGGATCCGAACACCCCGAGCTGGGGTCAGATGTTGTCGACGGTGCAAACGGTGGACCTACTCCGAGCCTACTGGTGGCTCCTCCCGCCGGGCCTGGGGATCACGGTCTTGTCGCTCGCCTTTTTTCTGACCGGTCGTGCGTTCGAGCAGATCATCAACCCCCGGCTGCGCACGAGGTGAATATTCGGTGGCGCTGCTTGAGATCCGGAATCTGCGAACTTACTACCGCGTTCGCAAGGGCCAGGTCAAGGCCGTCGATGGCGTCGATTTCACGGCGGATCGCAGCAAGACCGTCGGCCTGGTCGGCGAATCGGGATGCGGCAAGACGACATTGGCCTTCGGCATCTTGCAGATCCTCCCTTCGAACGCGCGCATCGTCACCGGCGAGGTCCGCGTCGGCGGCGAACTTGTCTTCCGGGCACCCCTGACGCACGAACTGAAGTTCCTTCTCGACCAAGACGGATCCGCGCGGGCGGCGCAGGACATGCTGGCGATGCGTGCAGCGGGCATGCCGGCGGACAAAGCCTCGATGGCGGCCAACGAGCTCATGCCGATCCTCCAGCAGGAGGCCTCCCTAATCGAGGACGCCCAAGCGATGATCGCGCACGGTCAGGCCGACCCCGACACCCTGAAACGAGACCTTCTTGACCTCGTCGACCGGCGCGAGCGCGCCTGGAACCGCGGCTTCACCCGCCGCGCGATCCAGCGGTCCCAACGGAATCGAATGCAGACGATGCGATGGTCTCAGGTCTCGATGATTTTCCAAGGGGCGATGAACGCCTTCAACCCAGTGTACCGAGTCGGCGACCAAATCGAGGAAGCGCTCGAGGCTCACATGGACATGACGTCCGAGGAACGACAGGCTCGGATTCAGGAACTGTTCAAGCTCGTCGGCATGACCGCGGATCGATCGGACGGATATCCGCACGAGTTTTCCGGCGGGATGAAGCAGCGCGCGATGATCGCGATGGCGCTCGCCTGCAAGCCGGACCTGATCATCGCGGACGAGCCCACGACGGCCCTGGACGTCATCATGCAAGACCGGATCCTCGGAGAAATCCGCGATCTGCAACGTGAACTGGACCTCGCGATGATGATCATCACCCATGACATCTCCGTCGTCGCGGAAGTCTCAGATCGCATCGTGATCATGTACGCGGGCGAGATCGTCGAAGAGGGGAGCACGGAGAGCGTGTTCGAAACGCCCTCGCATCCGTACACGATCGGTCTGCTCGAGGCGTTCCCGAGCGTGAAGGGCCCGAAGAAGAAACTCCGGGCGATTCCCGGATCGCCTCCGGATCTCGTGAGCCCGCCGAGCGGATGCCGCTTCCATCCGAGGTGTCGGTTTGCGCAAGACATCTGCACGCGCGAACGTCCCGAACTCATCGAGGTCGATGCGGGCCACCGGTCCCGCTGCCACTTCGCGAAGGAAATCTTCGACGGGAGCCTCGGATGACGGAGGACGGTGCCGTGTGGGACGTCCACGGCCTCCGGAAGCTCTTCCCCTTGAAGGCGGGTTTGTTGGACGCCCTCCGCGGGAGAGAGAAGCAAGTGCACGCGGTCGACGGGATCGATTTCTCGATCAAGCGGAGCGAAATCCTCGGGATCGTCGGGGAGTCGGGCTGCGGGAAGACGACGACGGGCCGACTCCTCGTGAAGCTCGAAGAGCCCACCGAGGGCCAGCTCCTCTTTCACGGCAAGGACATCGCGCCCCTCAAGGGAGCGGACCTGAAGGACTTCCGCCGTCGCGTGCAGATGATCTTCCAAGACCCATACGAATCGCTCAACCCGCGCTTCACCGTGATGGACGCGGTCGCGGAGCCGCTGACCGTTCACGGTGTGACGGATTCCCTGGAGGACCGGGAGGACCTCATCGCGAAAGCGCTCGAGCACGCGGAACTCGCGCCCGCGTCGGACTACATGTACCGATATCCGCACGAACTGAGCGGCGGGCAGCGGCAGCGGGTCGCGATTGCTCGGGCGATCGTCCTCCAGCCGGAGTTCATCGTCGCGGACGAGCCGGTGTCCATGCTCGACGTCTCGATCCGCGCAGGGGTCATGAATCTCCTGCTCCAGCTCCGTGACGAGTTCCGGCTCACCCTCGTGTTCATCTCCCACGACGTCGGGGTGACGCGGTACATGTCGGACCGGATCGCGGTCATGTACCTGGGCCGGATCGTCGAGCTCGGGGTCGGAGAGGAAGTCATCTCGAAGCCGCTGCACCCGTACACGCAAGCGCTCCTGACGTCGGTCCCGGTGCCGGATCCGAAATTCCAGCGCGGCCGAGCGAAGATCCAGGGGGAGCTGCCGAGTCCGATCGATCTGCCGAGCGGATGCACGTTCCATCCGCGCTGTCCGTATGCGCAGGAAATCTGCAAGACGACGAAGCCCGAGTTGCGGGAAATCGTCCCGGGCCACTTCGCGGAGTGTCACTTCGCGGGAGAGGTCGGATTGTCTTCGGGTGCGCCTCCCGCCGCGGCACAGGTATCCGGCGGAGGGCCACCGGCATGACGTGGTTCGCGAAAGTCGCCGCGGTATTCCTCGTTGTCCTCGCCGTCGTCGGCGCCGTCGCATGGGTGAACTTCTTGGATCGGTACATTGCCGCGAGCGACGCCCGTATGCGAATCGGCGACAACGTCGGCTACCAGAGCGTGACGATTCCGGCCGTCACGTCGCCGGACCAGACCGTGGTCATCGGCGTCCAGTTCTTGCTGCGTAATCCTTCGGGCATCGCGATCGACATCTTGCACATCACGTACCGGTTCTACATGGACAACCTGACCGACACCCGGGCGTTCGCGGAGAAGAGCGCATCGATCTTCGTCGTCGCGGGCGGCTTCTTCCCTCCCGCGGGTTACGTCGTTGGTCCGCACACCACCGCGAGCGTATGGGGAAACGCGACGGTCTTCGGCGCGACGCAGCCGACCCAGCTCGCCCGATTGAACCTCACGTTCAGCGGCCGATACTTCCCGATCATCGACGCCTCGCTCGTCTACGAGGTGCACGGCACGTTGATCATCGAGCGCGTCCTCGGTATTGAGTTCGCGACGTCAGGAGGAATCGTCCCGTATGGATCGTGAGATCGTTCGCCGGGGCCTCATCGAAGGAATCTTCGTCGTCCTCGCCGGGTTCTCGATGGGCACGCTCGTCGTGGTCGCGACCTTCGCCGACTACGGTTTGTTGCTGGGCCTGGACGTCGGGGCGACGATCCTTTTCGTGGCGCTCGCGACCGGGGTCGCCATCGGATTGCGACTCCGAGACGTAGAGCCGCAATATCTCGTCGTCGCGGGATTCGTGGGAGCGTCGATTGCCATCGTCATCGTCCTGTTGTCGGTGTACGCGCCCGTGTTCGCGGGCGTCGTTCCGGGTCTCGAGGCCCTTGGCCCTTCGGACTCCTCCCGCGCGGTGGTCATCTTCGTCTCGCTCTTCCTGATCCCCCTCCACCTCGTCGGCTGCGTGGTTGGCTACGCGCTCGCCGACTTCTTGGCTCCCGCGGGGGTTCGCGGCGGCAGAGACCTCGAGCGCCTTTGAGGCGTCGCGTGGGCTTTCGGGGACCAACGGGTTAGGACGACCTTCGAATCGTCGCTCATATATGAAAATCAACGAATAATAATCCTCTATGGAGGAAAAGCGCTAAGAGTAGCGTTTGAACGGTCCGGAAAGGGGCGCTCGATCGGAGATTCAGGATGGCTGGCCGGTCGGGCTCCGTAATCTGGGGAATTTATTTATACGCTCGAGCGAATCCCCGCACGCTTTCGGTGTCGGGGAGAGGGAATCGAATGTCGAATACCACCGCTCGCAGAGCGCTGAGCTTTCTGATCGTCGGCGCGATGGTTCTGGCAGGCCTCTTCGTGCTCGTGACGGCGGCACCCGTTGCCTCCGCCCGCGCGATCGAGTCGCCCGCCACGCCGACGACAGGTGTCACAGGATCGCCTCGGATCGCAGAAAACCCTTCGACGGCCGCGATCTCCGCGGAATCGCGGGACGTCTGGAAAACCAAGCTGGATTCTGGGCTGAAGGACGCAGTCGATCGGGGCTCGACCGGTCTCGTCGATGTGGTCATCTACACGCAAGATATGAATTCGCTGACACCCTTGCTGAACAAGTTCGCCGTCGAGCGGCTCCCCGAGGAGTTCCGCGGGAAGGACCAGAGGCTCTCCGAGCGGTCTCTCGCCCGTTCCGAAGGCATCGTCTCTACGACGGTCACGATTCCCACCTTCGCGATCAAGGATTTCGCCAAACTGCCGTCCGTCTTGGGCATCGAGACGCGAATGGTGCCCGCGACGGCGGACTATACGAATCTCGGATTGACCTCGGAACGCGAGTCGGTGACCCGGTTCCGAGAACAGCTCCAGTCACCGGGCAGTGGTCCGGCGCCGACGGATTGGTCGATCGTCCGCTCCCAACACGTCGTCGACTCGTCCGGCAACTACCCGATGGGCTTCAACGGCTCCGGCGTCAACATCGCGGTCCAAGACTGGGGCGCCGACTTCGGTCATCCCAACCTCCTGGGTCAGTGGGCCACGGACCGCAATCCGGCGTCGCCGTATTTCGGCTACCCGATCATGCTGAGCCAGGAATCCCAATGGAATAACCTTCAACTGTTCACGACGGGCAGCGACTTGGATCGCTACCCATATCCAATCTTTGCAACCGTCGGTACTGCCTCCTGGTACTCCGACACGGAGTACGTGGCGATAGCGGATTTGAGCGGGAATGTCACGTACGCCACCGGATTTGCCTACGGATTCTTCCAGTACACGAAGAGGGTGGCGCCAAGCACGCCCTCTTGTCCGGGCTCAAACAACCTCATCAGCCGAACGTACCACGTCGGCGCAATTCCGAGCGCTAGCGGGGTGTTTCACCTGGGGGTCGACATCGACAAATTCTTCGAGGCCTACTTCTGCAACCGGCCGGGCATCCTCGTCACGGATTCGATCACCCCGGGTGTGTACGATACGGTACACGTCGACCTGAACCACGACCTCGATTTCACGGACGACAACCCGGTTAGCATCGCGGGAAACCCTCTCGCCACGTGGGATGCGAACGGCGATGGCATCGCCGACATTTCGGGCGGCCTCCTGTACTTCATCGGAAAGCGAACCAACTCCATCGCAAACGAGGTCGTGATCGCCTCCGCGACAGGTGCTGAGACGAGTGCCTCGCTGGCGAACGGATGGATCGAAACGGACGCCCAGGGCGTCAACCTCTTCACCGCGACGATGGCCCTGAACGGGGCGTACTGGCCCAGCTCGGGAGAGGACCTTTATGAGTTGGTCATCCCGAATACGACCGGCGGCGGGAACGAGACAGGAACGACCGCGCAGCTGACCGCGGGAGTCAACTACATGACCGGAGCTGCGGTCGATACCGCTGCGCTTCTCGCATTGGGCTACCCTGTTAAGCAAGTGTTTGCCATCGACAACAGTTCAGGCCCACTCGCCGCCGGCGTAGACTACCGGTTGAATTCGACGACTGGCGTAATCACCTGGCTCAAGGACTTCCCCGATGGGGATTTCGTCGAAATCATCTACGAGCTTCGGACGTGGACACTCAACTACGATAGCGGCGCAATCACATTCCAGACGCCTCCGGTGGCAAATTCCCAGGTGACGGCCAGGTACAGGACGGGCCTCCCCGTGCCGTACTCGAACATCACGGCGCAGCGGCAGGGATGGGACCTGTTCGTCCCCGGACCGGGCGACATCGTCGCGTTCTACGGTGCGTTCGAGACGTTCGAGGATCACGGCACGTGGGTTTCGACCGACCTGGCGGGCGTGCCGTTCGGCAATGCGGGCGGCATCTTCGACATCTACGGGACTGCGCCCGGTGCCAAAATCATCGGAGTCGATCTTCCCACCTCGTTCGACACGGCAGAGCTCTTCTATTTCTCCTCCCATGGGTACGACGGAATCGCGGGCACCGGCGATGAAGCGAACATCATTACGAATAGCTGGGGCTTCACGCAGCCGCAGGAGACCGGATTCACCTTCTTGGAACGGTATCTCTACGACCTCACGACTCGTGTCGCTCCGAACGTCACGATCCTGTTCGCGGCGGGCAACAACGGACCCGGCTACTCGACCTCGACGCCGCCCAACACCGCGCCGGGCGTGATTACGGTCGGCGCCGGGACGCTGATGAATTATCGCTGGCTGCTCGGGAGCGACCTTGGCAATGGATGGTATGATTGGCCCGGCTTCGGCACGGGACCATTTGGGGTGGGTCCCTACGGAGACCTCGCGGACTTCTCCAGCAAAGGTCCCGCGCTCATGGGGACGCCGGAGCCCGACGTCTTTGCCGCGGGCGCGTTCGGTTTCGGCGGTCGACCGCTCAACTCCGCCTGTGCGGCGTTCGTTGGAGGCTGCGACGGAACCGGTTCGTTCGACCTCTGGAGTGGCACGTCGATGTCGACGCCGGTTACCGCGGGCATCGTCGCGCTCATCTATCAGGCGTACAAAGCCAACGGAGGGGCCTACCCGGTCTCGTCGGTCGCGAAAGAGATCTTGATGTCCTCCGCGGACGACCACGGGTTCGACGTCTTGCAGCAGGGGGCGGGATGGGTCAACGCAACCGCGGCCGTCGAACTCGCGTCGAGTACCGCGGGCCTGCGGGTGAGCCCGGCCTTCGTGGCACCCGGCGGCTATGGCGGTGTCCACCGACCCGCGTTCGTCAACTTCATGCACCCCGGCGACACGTACGATCAGACCTTCACGGTCCACAACGAGGGAAGCTCCGCCGCCACGGTCTCGATTGGAGATGCCCTATATTCGAAGGTCGGTACGGACTTCTCGTTCAACTGGGCGTTCGCGAACCCCGCGGGAGAGTTCCGGATTCTCAAACCGTCCGGCCTCTATGCGGCGGACGGACATACGCTCCTCCCGGGAACGGAAGACCTCACCGCCCGCTGGACCAGCTCGGACTTCTTCCGAATCACCGTGGTGCGGGATCCGGCGACGACGACCGGGACTCCCGTTACGCTCTTCGAGCTCTTCGACTGGTGGGACCAGAACGGAGACGGCACGTTCGGAGGCGTCCTTGAGCGGAACCGGTACTCGTTCGCCGGTTTCGAGGCGAATCGGTGGAGCGCGATGGACGAAATCTACGACCCGAACTCCCGCGTCCACGACGGGCTCGTCCTACGCTTACGCGACGCAGGACTCGTCACCGGAACCATTTCGGTCGTCGTCGAGTTCTACGCGAAGGCGAACTGGGCTTGGACGAACGCGGAGGCCTCCACCGGACTGACGGTCCCCGCGGACGGTTCCGCGACGTTCGACGTGACCTTCTCGGTTCCCACGGGAACACCGCCCGGAATGTACCAGGGGGCCGTCTGGGTTGCCTCCGGTGGCCGGCCGGTCATCGTGCCCGTGCTCATCACGGTCCCGGCCACGAGCCTGCCCGTAACCTTCGGAGGCGGAACGCCTTCGACGAGCCTCTACGAGAACGGCGCGGTGGGCCAAGGTCAATTCCCGAGCAATTGGCGCCAGACCGGCGACTCGCGCCTCTACTGGTTGGACACATCGGTCGTCCCGGCGGCGAACCGTCGGATGATCTACAACACGATCCTCCGAGATGCGCCATCCGAGGCGGAGTTCTTCGTCTACTCGCTCCAGCCGGATGCGTACTGGACCGACGATGCGACGTACGGCCCGGGCGCGATGGTTGAGCTCGCGGCAACAGACAACACCGCCGGCACAACGAACACGAACGCAATCGAACGGACGTTCATGCACACGGATGTCCTCCCGGGCCTCGTCGCGCTGCAGACCAAGGCTCTCGTCTCTCTGGCCACGGACGAACCGTTGCGGGTCGAGGTCGGCACCTTGACGACGGACCCGCAACACGTGCGAATCTCCACGAACCAGCTCGCCGGATCCGTGCCCGTCACCGCGTCGGCCTCGGTTCCGCTCTATGACGGAGCGGTCCTACTCGGATTCCTGAAGCTTCCGGGGGACGGCGTGCTGACCCATGCGGATCCGATTGTGGGCTCGTCTACCACATCCACTCCGGTCGAACAAGTCGTCCTCGCGAACCCAGAAGACAACACGTACTTCATCGCGGTCCATGGATGGAGCGTCCCCGCGGGTTCGACGACGTTCGACCTGACCGTGACGACGACGACCGCGAGCGGTACGACGGTCGAGAGCTTCCCAGCGCAGACCGTCTTCCAAGACAATCCGGCGGACCCGTACACCTCGAGTTTCGTGCAAACGCGCGTCCTCAGTCGGGTGACGAAAATCCAGGTCGACATCGCGGGCGTGGCTCCCAACGATCTGGACCTCTACATGATGTCGGACCACCCGACCCTGGTGCTCGGTGGGGGCAACTTTGTTGGGAGAGGCGGACCGACCGTTGACGTGCCGCCGAACGAAGGGGCGCAGATCAACCTGACCTGGCTCTTCAACGGCGACAAGCGCGAGGGGGTCACGTCGGACCTGGTCTACTTGAGCCCGGGCTTCGCCCCCGCTTCGCTCGCGCAGGCGGTGGACATCACCTTCAGCTATGACGTCACGCCGCCGTCGTTTAGCTCGCAGCTGCCCACGCCGGGATCCACGGTCAGCGATTCGACGCCGGGCACGTTTGTCCAGATCAACGACGACCAACCGGGCGCCTTCGCGGTTCATGGAGAGATCGATCAGACGAAGATCGTCGTATGGCTCGACGGCGTCGAGATCACATCGATCGCATCGGTCAGCGTGCCGCATTCGACGAACGTCGGCTACCCGACCGGAACCGTCCTCTTCACGCCGACGCACCCGCTGGCCGACGGCTCGCACACGATGATCGTCCAAGCCGGCGACTTCGCCGGGAATCTCGCGACGACCGCGTGGTCGTTCACGGTCGATACGACGGCGCCGCGGCTCGACATCTCGTCGCCGACGCCGGGTCTCGTGACGTCCGCCGCGACCGTGACGGTCACGGGCGTGACGGAGCCCGGAGCGACCGTGTCGATTGGAGGATCCTCCGTCTTCGTGGACGGCTCGGGTGCCTTCAGCGCGGCCGTCAGCCTGATCGAGGGGACGAACACGATTCCGGTGAGTGCGATCGATGCACTCGGGAATACAGCGTCGACCTCGTTGACGGTCGTCAGCGACTCGACCGCGCCGGCGATCTCCCTACTGCGGAGTTCGGCCGGCCTCCTGACGTCCAAGGACCTCACGGTCGTCTCGGGCGTCGTCAGCGAAGCCTCGTCCCTGACGGTCGCCGGGACCGCGGTGATGGTCCACGCGGACGGCTCGTTCGAGGCGCCGGTGTCGCTCGTCGAAGGCTCGAATTCGATTGCCATCGTGGCGACGGATTCCGCAGGGAACCAGGGTTCGGCGAGCCTCACCGTCACGCGGGACACGACGCCGCCGACCCTCACGATGGACGCCTTGCCGTCGGAGGTCAGCTCCGCGACCGTCACCGTGACGGGGAGCGTCGAGAACTCGGTCTCCTTCGTAACGGTCAACGGGCAGCCCGTCACCGTGTCGGGTGGACGCTACTCCGCGAGCGTCGCGCTCAGCTTCGGCTCGAACGTGATCTTCGTGCAAGCGACGGACGCCGCCGGCAACACGGCGACGACTTCCCAGGCGGTCTCGTACGTGCCGCAGGGCGTGTCGACCGCGTCGGTCGGACTGATCCTGTTGCCCGTGCTCACCGTCATCGCCCTCCTCGTCGGCCTGGCGATCGGCCAGGCCCGGAGGGGTCGCGGAGGAGGCGGTGGCGGTGGAGAAGGCGGCATGAGGATGGAAGACATGAAGAAGGAGGAGGGAGCCTCGGCAGACGAGGAGCTCCTGCCCACTGAGGACGGTGAGTTGTGATGCGCAAGCTCGCGGTCACGGCGATCCTCGGGCTCGCCCTCTTGCTCCTCCTGTCCTCGGCCGTGCCGGCGAAGGCCACCCACGGGGATTCTTCCGGCCTCTACGGCGGCAATCTCCGCGTGGCCGTCCGCGGGCCGATCAGCCTGAATCCTTTCACGGCCACGGACGCGGACAGCTGGAAGGTGATCCCGTTGGTCTACGACAGCCTCGGTCGGATCGATCCGGCGACGCTCATGCCAACGCCATGGGCGGCGGCATCGTGGTCGATTTCCGGCACGACCCTCACCGCCATCTTGCGGTCGGATCTGACGTTCCACGATAACACGGCCGTCCGAGGTGTGGACATCGTGGACTCGTACAATCAGTACAAGAATTCCGGCCGGGCGCCTTCGGACCTCGTGGCGTCGAGCACCGGCAACACGGTCACCCTGTCGTCCGCATCGGGAGGCGGCCTGCTGTTCGGACAAGGCCTGACGCTCCCGATCGTCAAGGCCGGGACCGCAGCGAACCCGGTCGGGAGCGGACCGTGGACGCTCACGGCTTCCACGGCGACGTCGTGGACGCTCACGGCGAACGCGGCGCACTTCCGGCCGCCGTACCTCGAGACCGTGACCTTCAGCGTGTACAGCAGCACGACGAGTGCCGCGACGGCGCTCCTCAGCGGGAACCTCGACTTCATCGGCTGGAGCCTCCTCGTCGACGAGCCGTCGCAGATCATCAACATCGGCGGCGTCAACAGGACGCTCCTGAGCGACGCGACGATCGTCCAGAACCCGGGGTTCCGACAGCTCTCGTTCGGTTTCAACATGGACTCGAGCCGCGCGACGTCGGACGCCGGCCTGCGTTCCGCGCTGGCGGTCACCCTGAACCCAATCTTATACCGCCAGCTGTATCCGTCGACGATCATCTCGCACAGCCCCGTCATCCAAGAAGACGTGCCCTGGTATAACCCGGCCGTTCCGACCTACCAGGTGACAATCACTCCCGTCGGCACTCCGCCGCGGTCGACGGCGCTGCTCACGCAGAGCTTGCAGCTGTTGGACAACGCGGGCTATGTGGACCGCGACGGGGACGGATTCCGGGAGCGTCCGAACGGAGCGCCTCTCGCCTTGACGGTCGTCGGGATACCCGTTGCAGAGGACACGCGGATCTTCGCGATCCAGTTCGCGACCGTGGACATCTTCACGCGCCTCGGGATTCACGCGAGCCTCGTCAGCGTCCCGAGTGCGACGATCCTGAGCACCCTCGCCGCCGGCAACTACGACGTGTTCGCGGCGACGCTCGACACGAGCCTCGATCCCGGCTTCCTCTGGGATTACGTGCACAGCTCGGGCGCGCTGAACGTGTTCGGCGTCGTCAACTCGACGTTGGATGCGGACCTGTCGGCCGCGAACGCTGCGTTGGATCCGGCGGCTCGCGCGACGGCCGTCTTCGACGCGCAACTGCGGACGATGACGCAGGGGTTCTTCATTCCGGTGCTGCACTTCAACGCAATCGAGGCGGCCGTGCGAGGATCGTTCGACGGCTGGGTGGACATGCCGGGAGGCGTGAACAACTTCTGGACCTACCAGATGCTCCACGTGACCCAGCTCGGTCCCCTCGCCGCCAGCTTGATCGTAATTCCGACGGCCGTCAAGGCGGGACAGTTGACGACCGCAATCGCCAAGGTGACCGACTCGGAGGGCGCCCCGGTGTCCGGGGCGAGCGTCTCCTTCTGGATCGGAGGGAGCCAGGTGGGAAGCGGGACCACCGATCTTGCGGGCAACGTAAGCGCAGCCGTCATCGCGCCCAGCGCGCAGGGCGCGACGGACGTCCAGGTGACGATCCAAGTGTCGAAGCTCGGATACGCCGGCGCGACGACGTCGGCCTGGATGACGGTCACGTCGGACACTCGGGCGCTCCTTGTGAGCGTGAGCTCGAGCGCGGTCACGATCGCGTCGCAGACCGGGCAGGCGACGATCACCGTCACGGTGACGTCCAGCGGCTCGCCAGTCTCTGGAGCGACCGTGAGCCTCCAGGTCATCGGCCTTGGCGGGAGCGTCGCGGCCGCATCCGGATCGACGGACGCTCAAGGCCACTTCACGACCTCGTTCAGCGCGGACGTGGGGCCACGGACCCAGTTCCGAATCGTCGCGACGGCGACGGCCGCCGGCTATCTCGAAGGGAGCGGGAGCACGACGGTCGTTGGGGAACAGCGCGTCGGGACCGTCGAACCGCGAGTCACCGCAGGCCTCGACACGAGTACGATCATCGTCGCGGTCCTCGCGCTCGTCGTGATCGGCGCTCTCGCAGCGATGATGGGGCGGAGGAAGTAAACGGGCGGAGGGCGAGATCGAGTCGCCCTTTGCTCCCCTTTCCTTTGTCGGCCAGCAGAAGCGTTTCCAAATCGCCGAAGTCCTCTCACGGGAAGAAAGGGAACAATTCGCTCGAACGCAATAAATAGGGACGTCGGCAATCGCGGACCACGGCGCGGGTTCTCCCCTCAGCCCTCGGAGGTTTCCGCCATGTCTCAATCGACTTCGAAGAAACGTCCTCGCACACGACGTCGCCCGGCCCGCTCCGGCGCGCGTGACCAGTCCCACTTGACCTTGCGGGAGAGCGAAGCACGCCGCGCGGCAATCCTCGATACCGCACTCGACAGCGTGATCGCGATGGACCATCAGGGCCGCATCGTCGACTTCAATGCCGCCGCGGAGCGGACCTTCGGGTGGCGACGCGACGAGGTGATTGGGCGGGCGCTCGCGGAAACGATCATTCCTCCCTCACTGAGGGACTCGCACCGCCGCGGGCTCGCGCGGTACTTGGAGACCGGCGAAGGACCGCTCCTGGGACGACGCATCGAACTCACGGGGCTCCGGAAGGACGGCACCGAGTTCCCCGTCGAACTCGCGATCACGAGGATCACCGGAGAGCCGCCAACGTTCGTCGGATTTGCCCGCGACATCAGCGCGCAGAAGGAGATGGAGACGGGCCGCCGGGATTGGGAGGAACGATTCCAGAAGTCGTTCTATGGGAGCCCCGTCGCGATGGCCCTTTCGGCGCTGCCCGAGAATCGGTTCATCGATGCCAATGAATCGTTCTTGCGTCTGTTCGAATACACGCGCGAGGAGGTGATCGGCCGCACCTCGCTCGAACTCGGCCTCTGGCAGAATCCTGGGGCTCCGGAAGCGATCGTCCAGAGGGTGCGCCGCGGCGAGCCGATGAGAAATCTCGAACTCCCCGTTCAGACGAAAACCGGACAGACCCGCCACGTGATCATCTCGATCGAGACGCTCCCCCTCGGCCCTCATGGGGCCGTGCTCTCCGCCGCCGTGGACATCACCGAGAAGAAGGACCTCGAACGTCGACTCCTCGAGACGGAACGACTGGCGGCAATGGGCCGATTGACGGGCTACGTGGCCCACGAGATCAACACGCCGCTCACCAACATCTCCCTGCTCGCCGCGACCGCGGCGAAGCGCGCGAAGGACCCGGAGATCATCAGCCGCCTCGAGAAGATCAATGCCCAACGACGACTCATCGCGTCGATCCTCCAGGACCTCGCAGGGTTGACGCGCCCTCCGCCGATTCAACCGGTCGAGACGGACCTCCGCACGATCGTGGACGCCTCGCTCGAACAGATGGATCCGTACCTCCGCGACGGCGTCGAGCTGCGGAAGGAGTTCGCGGGCCATCCGGTCGTCGCCGACGTCGACGCGCGTCGGATCCAGCAGGTGCTCGTCAACCTGACGAAGAATGCCCTCCAGGCCACGTCGACCGGGGTCGTCACAGTCCGGCTCGAGGACCGCGGCGAGACGGTCGCGTTCGTCGTCCACGACACGGGGCCGGGGATGCCGCCGGAGGTCATCGAGAAACTGTTCCAGCCCTTCTTCACGACCAAGCCCAAGGAGCAGGGGACCGGACTCGGCCTCGCGTTCGCGAAGAACGTCGTGAGTGCCCACGGCGGCGCCATCGAGGTCGCCTCCGAGATAGGCAAAGGGTCGACCTTCACGGTCGTGCTCCCGAAAGTCCCTTCTCCACCGTAGCGACGGCGCCGCGGGAGAAAGCTCCATAACACCTCCGGGCTTTGCCCTCGCCGAGCGGCCATGTCCCTCCTGTGCCCCATCGACTTCCGCTACGGGCGCCCGAAGATGAAGGGGATCTTCGAAGAGGAGTCCCGGCTCCAGCGCCTCCTCGACGTCGAGGCGGCCCTCGCCCGCGCCGAGGCGAAGGTCGGGTTAATCCCGGAGAACGCCGCGTCCGAGATCGCGAAAAAGGCCACGACGAAGCGGGTGAGCGTGAAGCGCGTTCAGGAGATCGAAGAGGAGACGCGCCACGACCTGATGGCCGTCGTCCTCGCACTGACCGAAGCGTGCGAAGGCGACGCCGGCAAGTATGTCCATCTGGGGGCGACGAGCAACGACATCTTGGACACCGCGACGGCGTTGCAGCTACGGGACGCCATTCGGATCCTCGACGCGGACCTCGACGAACTCACATCGGTGCTGGCCGGCTTGGCATCGAAGCACAAGAAGACGGTGATGCTCGGACGGACTCACGGCCAAGCCGCGATTCCGATCACCTTCGGCCTCAAGATGGCGGTGTTCGCATCGGAAACGGCTCGCCACCGCGATCGATTGCGGGAGGCGTCCGTCCGCGTCGTCGTCGGCAAGATGTCCGGAGCCGTCGGCACGGGCGCGGCGTTCGGCCCGTATGCGCTAGACATTCAGCCCGCGGTCATGCGCGACCTCGGCGTCGGCATGGAAGAAGCGGCGACGCAAGTCGTCGGCCGCGATCGGTACGCCGAATTCATCGCCGTCCTCGCGAACCTCGCTGCGTCCCTGGAGAAGTTCTGCACCGAGGTCCGGAACCTGCAACGCACGGAAATCGGCGAGGTCGCGGAGGCGTTCGAGACGAAGAAACAGGTCGGGAGCTCGACGATGGCCCAGAAGGAGAACCCGGTCGCCTCCGAGAACGTCTGCTCCCTCTCGCGGATCGTGCGGTCTCTCGTGACGCCCGCGTTGGAGAACGTCCCCCTCTGGCATGAGCGCGACCTCACGAACAGCGCGTCGGAGCGGATCATCCTGCCCCATGCGTGCGTCCTGATCGACGAGATGCTCGCACGGACCGCGGAAATCTTCCACAACCTGCGGGTCTATCCGGACCGGATGAAAGAGAACCTCGAGGCGACGCGCGGCCAGGTGATGGCCGAAGCCGTCATGATCGCCCTAGTTGCGAAAGGACTCGGACGACAAGACGCACATAGGCTCGTGCGAGAGGCCGCCCAAAAGGCGCGGGCGAAAGAGGTCCATCTGCGAGATGTGCTCCTCGCCGATTCGAAAGTGACGAAGCTCCTGTCGAAGAAGGACATCGAGGCGGCGCTGGACCCAAACGCGTACCTCGGCGAGAGCTTCGCGGTCGTCGACGCGGTCGTGAAGCGGCTCCGCTAGGCCGGACCCGTGGCCCGGCCTCGGCCGCGGGACGCCTCGCCTCCGCGAATCCTTAAGAAGCGTCCGGAGCTTCCGACCGCCCTGTGAAATTCTCCGAGGTCGTCGACGCATACGAGAAAATCGAGGCGACGACGAAACGGCTCGAGATGACCGAGTTACTGGTGGGCCTGCTCCGGAGGACGCCGAGGGAGGACCTCGAGAAGGTCGTCTACCTCACCCAGGGTCGCATCCACCCCGACTATGAGGGAATCGAGCTCGGACTCGCGGAGAAGATGGTGATGCGCGTCCTGACGCACGCGACCGGACTGGACGACGCGCGCATCGGCCGCCTCTGGAAAGAAAAAGGGGATCTCGGCCTCGTAGCGCAAGAGGCCATCGCGGCGCGACGACAGAGGCCGTTGGAGTCGACGCCCTTGACGACCGCGAAGGTCTACGAGCACCTCGATGCGATCGCTCGGGAATCCGGCGAAGGGAGCCAGGAGCGGAAGATCCGTCTCCTGTCCGACCTCCTGGGCAGCGCGACACCTCGGGAGGCGAAGTACGTCGTCCGGATGGTCGTGGGCCAGATGCGGCTGGGGGTCGCGGACATGACGATCGTCGACGCGCTCGCGGCCACGTTCGCGACGAAGGCGGACCGACCCCGCGTCGAGCGCGCGTACAACGTGTCTTCCGACCTCGGGGAGGTCGCGCGAGTCCTCGCCTCGAAAGGTGTCGACGGACTCAAGGACATCCACCTGAAACTGTTCCGCCCGATCCGGGCGATGCTCGCGGAGCGACTCGAGACGCTCGAGGAGATCTTCGAGCGAATGGGCAAGGCCGCCCTGGAATACAAGTACGACGGGCTGCGGGTGCAGGCGCACGTCTCGCCGAAACGCATCGAGCTCTTCTCCCGCCATCTGGAAAACATCACCGGGCAGTTTCCCGAGATCGTCGACGGCCTCCGATCGGCGATCAAAGACCGCGCGGCGATTGTGGAAGGCGAGGCCGTCCCGGTCGATCCGAACACGGGAGAGTTCCTCCCGTTCCAGGAGGTCAGCCGGCGGCGCGGGCGCAAGACGGAAGTGGAGAGGATGTCGAAGGAATTCCCCGTCACCCTCTTCGCATTCGATTGCCTCCTGCGTTCGGAGGAGGACTTGACCGCACGTCCGTACACGGAGCGGCGGAAGGCCCTCGAAGGTGTCGTCCACGCGAGCGACGAGATCCGTCCCTCGACCGTCCGGGTGACGGACGACGTGAAGCAAGCCGAAGCGTTCTTCGATGAAGCCCTCCAGGCCGGGTGCGAGGGGCTCATGGCGAAGGCCCTTGACTCCACGTACGACGCCGGCGGGCGCGGATACCAGTGGATCAAGTTCAAGAAAGAGTACAGTGCGGCGCTCAGCGACACGATCGACCTCGTCGTGATCGGAGCGTTCGCGGGCCGAGGGAAACGCGCCGGGACGTACGGCGCCCTGCTCATGGCCGCGTACGATGACGTCGCCGACGTCTTCCGCACGACGTGCAAGCTCGGCACCGGCTTCGATGACGAGACGCTGTACGCGCTTCCGGACCGGTTCAAGGGGGAGCGACGGGACCGCCGGCCGGCCCGCGTCGACTCGAAGCTCGAACCCGACGTCTGGTTCGAACCGAAGACGGTCCTCGAAGTGAGGGGCGCGGAGATCACGGTGAGCCCGATCCACACCTGCGCGTGGGGCGTCCTCCGTCCGGGAGCCGGCCTCGCGATTCGGTTCCCTCGATTCACGGGACGTTGGCGAGACGACAAGGGTCCCGAGGATGCGACGACCGCGAAGGAGTTGGTCGAGATGTATGGTCGACAGCTGAAACAGACCAAGAAGGAACCGGCGAGCTCACGGTAGCTCGAAACGTCCCGTCTTCGCGTACCCTGCGACGATGCGTTCGACATCCTCCATGCGGGGGAGGATCAGCGCATCCGGCGGCGGTTTCGCGAGGTCCGGGAGGAGGCCCCGACGAATCCATGCCGTCCCCATGCCGAGATTCGCGGCGCCTTGAAGGTCGAGCGCGGCGTCGGAGACGAAGAGGCTCTCCGAAGGCTTCGCTCGGAGACTCTTCAATGCGACACGGAAGATCTTCGGGTCGGGCTTGTATGAGCGGACCCGTTCGGACGTCGTGACGGAGTCGAAAAGGCCCTCGAGTCCCGTGTTCGACAGGATGCCCGCGACCGCCTCTTCGTCGCCGTCCGTCACTGCGCCGAGGCCAGTGACCTTAGACTTCACGGCTCGCAGCCATTTCACCGAGACGTCGGGTTGGAGCGTGGTCGCGCGGACGTAGTCATCCCAGGCTCCTTGCACGAGCCGGCCCGTCGCCTCGGCAGCGTCGGATCGATCTCGCTTCGCCAGGAGATCGGCGAGCGCATCCGACGC
>VBLR01000078.1 GCA_005878665.1 Methanobacteriota archaeon
AAGCATGATGTCGGCCGTGGCGACGACATCGCCGAGGCCCCAGCTCAACTCCCGAAGATCCCGCGCTCGAACGGCCTCGATCGTCACCGCATCATCCAAGCGCTTCCGTCGCAGCAGGCGCTCGTATCGCGTCCTCGGCGAAGCATGGACCGCGACGACCACGAGGGCCTCTCCGAACGCCTTTCGGAACACATCGAGCTCCGCCCGGCCGCGGAGGCCGTCGACCACGACGCGGTCTCCGTGGATTCGCGGCAAAGTGCGCTCCGCCCAGATTCCGAATCCGTGAGCCTCCCGCTCCGCCTGGGCCATGCCCCCGACCGCGGCATCGGTGATCGGGAGGCCTCGACGCTTGGCTTCTTCCCGAACGACATCACCCATCCGAACGACGGAGAAGCCGAGGTCCTTTGCGACGACGAGGACTTCCTCCTTCCCGCATCCCGGCATGCCGGTGACGCAGATGACCTTCACGCCGCGAGGAAATGGAAGGCCGGCTTAAGGGTTTCCCGCGGGACGACCATGAGACGCCGCGGCGATCCAGTTGGGTGCCGCGCCCAATTCACTGGAGGGTTCAAGCTCATATATCCCGGATCGTCTCTGGGGTGCCACGGGCGCAAGGTCCACCGCAGGTCTTGTCGTCTTCGTGATCCTCCTTCTAGGCGTCGCCCCCTGGTTCTCCGATTTCGCATTTGCTGGTCGGCCGACAGTCGCGCCACGGGTCCTGATCGTCATCTTCAATCCGGTCATCGAGGCACAGGGCAAACAACGGCTCGTGGATCTGATGGGCTGGAACGATCCGAACTCGTTGAGCCAAGAATATGCGCAAGTGATCCAGGAAAGCAGTGGCGGATACGTCGAGTACCAAGTCGACGGGACAATCGAGATTGATGGGTACCCTGCGAAGAACAACGGCCACGTCTTTACGGATGAAGAATACTTGGAATGCCTTACGCCCAGCCGCGGATATAATTGCGTCCTCCTCATCGACTACCCCGACTTCCTCGAGGGCTACGGGATCTGCAGCTTCGCAAACGAGCGAAAAGTCACCGAGTTGTGGCTTTGGGGAGGCCCGTGGTTCGGCTTCTGGGAGGCGGTTCAAGCGGGTCCGCATCCCATTTCGACGAACGGTCCGCCGATCCTCGGGACCTCGTGCAAACGGACCCTCGACATCATGGGATTCAACTACGAGCGCGGATTGGCGGAGATGCTCGAGGACTTCGCCCACCGGGTGGACGGGAATATGCAATATGTGTACGGTACCCGGCTCCCGGACGAGACGACTCCCTGGAACCGATTTGCGTTGCTGGATCGGGACGTACCCGGCCGGGGGGGATGCGGAAACGCCCACCTCGCAGTGAACGCGGCACCTGGGGCCGACTACGATCGGGAAAACCCGAGGACGGTGCCTTCTTCCTGCCCGGACTTCCTCAATTATCCGGACCTGACGGGCACATTCGTAGACCTCAACTGCTCGGCCTGGGGGTGCACCACGATCGGCTATCTCGAATGGTGGTTGCACCATCTACCGAGGAGCACGGGTCGGACGGACGGGAAACTCAACAATTGGTGGGCCTACGTCATCCACCTGCACTAGGCGGAATCACGATTCGACGCGTTTCTGAAAAGATGCCTGTGGCGAGCGCACGAGTGCCACGAGGGACGCGTTTGCTCCGGCCTGAGGCGGAGGCGTTCCTCCCTCGATTCCGGAGAGCAAAATAGAAATACCCACGGACCGTAGCTTCGGCCCGGAGGAATACTATCCCCCTCGACCTCGACCTGACGCGGATGCGATTCGGCACCGAACTGCTGAAGCGCGGGTTCGCGAAGATGCAGAAAGGGGGCGTCGTGATGGACGTCACGAACGCGGAGCAAGCGGCGATCGCGGAAGAAGCGGGCTCCGTCGCGGTGATGGCCCTCGAGCGCGTTCCGGCGGACATCCGGGCGGCCGGCGGCGTTGCGCGCATGGCCGATCCGATCCGGATTCAAGAGATTATGGATTCCGTGACGGTCCCCGTGATGGCCAAATGCCGGATCGGACACGAGGCCGAGGCCCGGGCCCTCGAGTCCATGGGCGTCGACATGATCGACGAGTCCGAAGTCCTGACGCCGGCCGACCCGTTTTTCCACGTCAACAAGAGGACCTTCAGCGTTCCGTTCGTGTGTGGATGCAGGAACCTAGGCGAGGCCGTCCGGCGAGTCTGGGAGGGCGCCGCCATGATCCGCACGAAGGGCGAAGCGGGGACCGGGGACATCATCGAAGCCGTCCGCCACGTTCGGCTCGTGAACAGCGCCATCGTGGAGCTGACGAGCAAGAACAAAGAACAGCTGTACATGATCGCCACCAAGTTTGCGGACAGCTACACGGTGCTCCTCAAGGAGGTTCGGAGCACCCACGGCGAGCTGGCTTCCGTCTCGGAGGCGGACGTCGTATTCGCCAACGAGAACCTCGACACGATTACGGAGGGGCTCTTCCAGATTCTCACCGAGGTCAAGAAGATTCAGCGCCTGCCCGTCGTCAACTTCGCGGCGGGTGGAGTCGCAACGCCGGCCGATGCGGCCCTCATGATGATGATGGGCTGTGACGGCGTCTTCGTTGGGTCCGGCATCTTCAAATCGGAGAATCCGGACGGCCGCGGCCGCGCGATCGTCGATGCGGTCGCGCACTTCGATGATCCGGCGACCGTCGCGGAGGTCTCGAAAGGCATCGGCCTCGCGATGAAAGGCATGGACGCTAAGGCGCTGCCGCTCGAGGCGCGGTTGCAAGACCGCGGTTGGTGACCTGCTCCAAGAGCAAGTCCAGCACCTCGCGCACGCCCGACCCCGTCATGGCTGATACTCGAAACTCACCCGAGCGAGGGCCTTCGCCGAGGTCACTTTTCGTCGCCGCGACGACGATCGGCACATCCGGGAACAGCGTCCGGACTTCTTCGAGGAGCCGACGCTGGGCATCGAGCGGATAGCCGCACGTTTCGGTCGGGTCCAGGAGAAAGAGCACGCCGTTCGCGAGATGGGCGAGGGCCGCGATCGCTTGGCGTTCCATCTTGTTCCTCTTGTCCATCGGCCGATCGAGAAGCCCGGGTGTGTCGAGGATTTGGAAACGGTGCACCCCCCGGTCGAAGTGGCCGAGCGACACGCCCTTCGTCGTAAAGGGGTAGTCCGCGACCTTCGGACGACCGGTGGAGGCAGCGCGCACGAACGAACTCTTGCCGACGTTCGGATAGCCCGCGACCACAATCGTCGGGATCGCAGGGTCGACCTCCGGGATCCGACGCAAAGCCATGCGAGCGGCAACCAGGGCATCGAGGTCAGGTGCGATCTGCTTCACCACGGACGAGAGACGGCCGTACGCCTCCCGGCGTAGTTCGCCGACGGCGTTCCCCGCGGCCCGACCGATCTGCCTCCGGTAGTTCCGGGTGATGTCCCGCGCCTTGTCCGCGGCCCAGTCGAGGGCCGCGAGATGTTTTTTCAGTCGGCCCAGATCGACGAGGACATCGACGAGTTCGCGGTAGAACGGAGGCAGGCGGTCCAGGCTTGGGAAGCCTTTCACATATCCGCGTAGCGTCGACGCAATCGCGTCCCCGGCGCCGCGCACCCGAGCGATCGCGAGGTTCCGCGCCCGCGCCGCCCGGTCCGGTCCCGCGGCGGTCGCCTTGGAGGCCCGTCCGAACGCCTTGTCCAGGAGGGACTCGGCCGTCAGGATCGACGGCAGCTCGAACACGGTCGCTCGAATCACGCAGGCGGGATAAGCCTGTGGGTCTCACACATGGATGAGGTTCGCGCCGATCACGAACGCCATCGCGAGGATCGCGACTCGATTGACGGCCGCGAGGAAGTTCGCGATCAGGAACATGTTCCTCTCGAGGGCCTTTCCTTCTTCGTTGAAGAGCGAGTAGACGTAGATGGGGATCGTGTCGCTCATCATCGGGACGCTGAGGAGGAGGTACAGGCCGGTGTAACCGGTCTTGCCGACCAGCCGTTCGGCCTTCGCCACGAACCACCGAGCGATCCGCCATCGCTCGGACCACTTGCGGACGGAGCCTTCGAGGTTCAGGCCCAGCCAAAAGATGAGCCACGCCCCGACGGTCTTCCCGGCCGCGATCGCGAGGCCGATGCTCGCGAGGTATCCCCAACGACCTTCGATCAGCGGCAACAGAAGGGCGATTTCGATCGGGATCGGCAAGACGAGCGCGACGAGGATCGCATAGCCGAAAGCGATTAGCAGGTACAGCCACGGGGTGTTGTAGGCGTCGTTCAGGATCTGGAGGAGGTCGACCACGGCGGTCGGATTCGTATCGGGTGTGGGTAATAAAAGGCGCGGCCGTGGATTCGCTCACTGCGGAATAGGATGGAGTGCGCCGTCCGGCGTCAGCAAGACCACGCGGCTGTCATCCCGCTCTGCCGCGATCTGGTAGCCGACCCGATCCGCAAGGCGACTCGCGAAGGTCCGGATGGAGGCGTGGCTGGGGACGTTCTCCGCCTGAAGCCGGAGTCGGCTCTCGCCGACGAAACTGTATCCTTTGCACTCAATGAACATCGGCTTCCCGAGCCGATCCAGTTCCGCGTACTCGTCCTCCCAACCGAGATTCCAGCCCTCTACTAGCGTGTGCCGGACCACGGTGCGGGTCGGCAGCGTTGGGAGGAGTGCGAGGGTCTCGCGCAGTTTGTTCCACTCGTGGTCCGACTTCGCCGCTACCAGTTTGCGGTAGATCTCTGCATTTGGTGCGGCGACCGTCACATAGAGCTGCGTCGGTAGACGGCCCTCGGCATGCATCCGGCGGAGGACCGCCGGCGTCGTCCCGTTCGTCACGAGGAACGTCGACATCTTGCGTCGCTTGAACTCGTCGATCATCTCTCCGAGCCGCTTGTACAAGGTTGGCTCACCCGTCAGGCTGATGGCCACGTTCGTCGGGTGCCACGCCTCAAGGAACCGCTCACGGCTCACGTTCGGATTCCCTTTGTAACCCGTCAGCAGCTCGCGTTGTCCGCGGATCGATTCGTCGACGATGAAGGCCGGGTCGTCCGCGGCCAGGAGAGAATTCGATCCCCATTCCTGGGTGCGCCAGCAGAACTGGCAGGCGAGATTGCACGCATCCACGGCGGGGGTCATCTGGAGACAGCGGTGACTCTCGATCCCATAGAAGGTCTGCTTGTAGCATCCGACGCCTTTCGTGAGGCTCGCCTTCGTCCAGTGGCAGAGCTTCACTCCGCTGTGCTCACCGACGATGCGGTAACCTTGGCGCTCGAGGACTTCCTGCTTCTGCGGGTCCACTTGCCGCGGCATGACGGAGCCGGGTTAAAGGGCTTTCGCGGTGTAGCCCGATTGAAGGCCAGAGTCCCTCCGAGTCGTAGCACGCAAGGCGAGCAGTTCAATCTCGTCCGGATGAAACGTAAAGGTCCTGAACAGCGCACGCTTCGCGGTGATCTCTTCCAGGCGATCGAGTTCCGGGGAGAACGCGAGATCTCGGACCTTGTAGCGGCGGCCTCCATGGCGGAACGGAGCTGCGATGTTCGTCGCGAAGACCGCTTCGACCCATGCGCGGTCGACGCCCGAGACCCGCCGAAACACCCACCACGGGTCAAAGTGCACGAGCTCGTCAAAATCTTGGAGTGGGACCGATTCGATTCGTCGCAGGTCACGGACTCGGAGCGCGGTCCGAAAACGAAATCGATCCGGTCGGAAGGGCGCATCGAGGACCATCGGTCGACCTTCCGAGAAGTTCACGACGACGAACGGCACCCGCCACCTTCGATCCACGAACGGGAACACATGGGAAGCCGCCCGCTCCGAATCCGCGAAGACGATGCGCCGATCGACGAGCCCGCGCTGTCGGACCCGGCCCTCAATCGGCATCGTCTTCCTCGTCGAAGGAGGAAAGCCGACCTTCCCCGGGTGCGCTGCCCGGACCCCTCACCTTCGCTGCCTTCTCCAAGAGATGCTTCACCGCATGGCTCGTCTCCGTTTCGTTGAGGAGGAACGCCGCTTCCCGTTCGTCGAGGCCGAGCTCCGCGGTCAGGTGGACCCGCAACTCCTCGTCGCCCTCGAACAGGGTTCGGATCGTGGGCAGGAGCTCGCTGCGGACCAGCGCCTGCGAGACGTGCAAGGCCAGGGCCAGCTTCTTCGCGAGCGAATTGCGCGCGCCCCGCTGGGCACGGGACCGCGACATCTGGATCAGGTAGTACGGGAACTCAAGTTGGCTCCCGCGGGCGCGCCCCTTGCGGGCCACGGCGACGCCGCTCGACATCATCTCGCTCGCGTACGACCAGAGGCCGTACCGCTGCCGGCGTCGCGTCCGCCCGAGGTAGATGTCCGCTCGGCTCAGGGCCTCGTACCCGCGCACCAGGTCGTCGGGTCGCGAGAATTCATGGCCGAGATTCTGGTCGACCCAGAGGATCAAGTCCTCCGGGGATTCGTCGAGCTCCCGTACCGCATCGCGGGCCCGCCGCGCGTCGCCGGAGCGCAAGATCTCCTCGAGGACCGGGAAGATCGTCCGCGCGCGATCCCGGTAGCCCAGGGCCCGCGTGGCCTCCGCGAGGACGGACCGTTTGCCGAGCGCGAGCGACTCGAGATCGTTGATCGCGGACCGCAGGTCTCCGCTGGACCGTTCGACGATCACCTCGAGGACTTCGTCGGCAATGTCGACGCCTTCCTTGGAAGCGATGGTCCGTAGTATGTTTTTCATCGCATCCTCGTGAACGCCTTGAAATTTAATGGTCTTACATAATCGCTTCAGAGACGACGACCGGCGTGTGAGGGCGTAGTAGTCATTCGCCACCAAGATGACCGGCTGCCGGGTCTCCTGGATCATCTCAACGATCGCGCCGATCCCACCTTTGTCCTCGCGGCCGAACACGTTGTCGGCTTCGTCCAAGATGATCAGCTTGCGGCCTCCCTCCCGGGAACGAACGAACTCGCCCGTTTCGGTAAAGGTCTGCAAGACGGCCCCGCGCGTCGCAACTCTACGGATCGCCTCCGCGTTGCGGCTGTCCGAGGCATTCATCTCGACCGCGCTCCATCCCATCTCGTTCCCAAGGGCGAGTGCGGCGCTCGTCTTGCCGATGCCGGGATCGCCCTGGAGGATGACCGCGCGCTTGTCCGGTCGACCCTTGTCCCAGGCCGCGGCCCACTTTCGGAGTTCCGCGACGGCCGTGGGATTCCCGACGATCTCGTCGAGGGTCTTGGGTCGGTACTTCTCTGCCCAGCCGGTCATTGATTTCCCCGGAAAGGGGCTGGAGCCATCATAACTCTATCAGCGAGGGAACCGAAAACGGAGGGAATCGGAGAGAGCTATGTTTTGTCTAGCTGTTACATGACCATATTAGAAAATATACGTGGGAGCTAGACTCACATTTCCTCGCCACTCCGTGAGCGTTCGTACAGCTCGCAGAGCTCAATCAGGAACTCGTCGTAGGTTTTCCGGAACTTCAGGCGGTAGAGCCGATCACGAGTTTGCGGAGTCAGTTGTATCGTCGTGACTTCTCTGATACGTTTTGCCACGATGACCTCCTCGAACCATAGTGATATCTGTACACATAGTACTATGTGTTGTCAACGCGACCTCCCCGCCGCTCCCATTGCTATTCGGATTACCGAATGTGAACGGGACCAGGGCACGGGAGGCGAAGAAATCATTCGTTCACCGGGAGTTTCGACAAACTTTCCGCGCGGCCCGGAAGGAGACGCGGGCCTCCGCCCTGGATCCTACTCGCGGTAGTCTTCTAGGCGTAGCTGGGGAGGCTCGGCCTTTCGTTGGTCCGGTCGTCGAATTCGACGTTGCATCTCGTTCTGCACTTTGTTGAACGTATCGATTTCGATCAGCGGCTCATGCTTTCCGCGTTTGATGCCGCCGTTCAAGCGCGCCAAGCCGCAGTACACCGGGTTGCTCAGGATATTCGCGATCGTCTGGCTTGCCCAGGCACGACCGGTCTTCGTGCGGTAGCCGTCCCGGTTCAGCTCCTGGCAGATCTTGGCGATTCCCTTGCCCTCGAGGTACCGACGGAAAATCAACGAGACAACGCGCGCCTCCTCGATCTTCACCTGGAGCACGCCGTCCACATAGTCGTAACCATAGGGACTCGCGTAGGTCAGGAACGCGTTCGCCTTCTTCACCGCGTTGTTGAGCGCCTCCGCGCTCTGCAGTCCTCGCGCCCGGCGCAGCACTTCGCGCTCGTTCAGGTCCCGTTCGACGCATAGCTTTCGAAGCGCCTCGTCCTCCGAGTCCGACGCATAATGCTGAAGCATCTCGCGCGTCGACCCGAAGCGCATGTAGACTTCCCAGAACAAGAGGACGTCTCCCGGGGATCCGTCCACGCAGTGCTTGCAGAGGAGGACCTTCTCCCGCCGGACGGTCGGATCCGCTCGGGGGTTCGCGTCGACCTCGTGGCTCACGAGGTTCTTCGCGCTCCAGCACCGTTGACAGCGGCCGTCCACCGGTCACGCCTCCAGGATGACCGGAGGCGCGTGTGCATTCGACAGGAGCGCTCGGGACCTCAGACGCTCTTGCACGTGGTTGAAGGTCTCCATCGGCACGACCGGATCGTGGTCCGCTTTTCGCACGATTCCATCCCACCGCAGGAAACCGGCGTATACCGGGTTATGGAGGATCCGGTACACCTTGATCGGAGTCCACGCGGTGCCGCGTTTCGTCCGTCGTCCGTTCTCGTTCAGGTCCGCCGCGGTCTCCTCGAGCGTCCGGCCTTCGAGGCAGAGATCGAACATCTCTCGCACGACCTCGGCTTCGGCCTCGATCGGGACCAGCCGGCCATCCGTGACGTCGTAGCCGAGGGGCGGATGGAATCCAAGGATGCCGGGGCCGACGCGAGCTTTCTGCGTCATCCCCATTTTCACCCGTTCCCCGATTTGCTCGGATTCGAGCTGGGCGATCCGCTGGATGATGTCCATGACGAACCGCCCCATCGCGGTAGAGGTGTCGAGGGACTCGGAGGCGGACACGAAGTCTTTCCCCCACTCCTGGAGGTTTTCCATCATCTCCATGAAGTTCCGCGAGTTTCGGTGGATCCGATCCATCTTGATGACGAGCAACGCGTCCCACGCGTCCCGTTCGGCCATCATCCTCTGATACGCCGGACGGCGGATGTTCCGGCCGGAGTGACCCTCATCGATGTAGCGGGCTGCGACGGACCAGTCCCGGGCGAGGCAGTACGCCTCGAGCCGTTCGCGCTGCGCCTCCAGGGAGAAGCCCTCTTTGGCTTGGTCCTCAGTGGATACCCTAGTGTAGATCGCAACGCGGACCGTGTGCACCCATCCCGCCGCGCGAAGGAGCGTCAAACTAAAAAAGACTGCCGGTCGGACGAAAGTCTGACACACTGATGTACGATAAGCATCTCTCACAGATGACGTGAGAGACTCGGACAGGCCTCGACTTTTATCGGTCTGTATGGATATTTACGGCGACCAGCGGCGAGCTTCGTGCTACTTCGTAACACGGAAAATCGCAACGCCGGTCGTTCATAGAAAAGTATCGCCGGTAGCGCCTCAAGCACGTATATTATTGGTCTGAGCTGCTCCACCGTGACGCGAATATTTTCTGCCCGAGGATATTCCTCATTTGGACTTTCGCGACCGGAGTTCGGTGAGGACTTCTTTCGCTCGGTCCATCCGCACCTTCCGCTCTTTCACGAGGATCTCGGCCACTCGGTCGACTTCCTCGCCGACGGCTCCGACCGTCGCCGCGACGTTGCGCGCATGGAGCGACATGTGCCCGCGCTGAATCCCTTCAGTCGCCAGAGCCCGTAGCGCCGCGAAATTCTGCGCCAACCCGACGGAGGCGATGACCTCCGCGAGTTCCTGCGCCGTCTTAACCCCGAGGAGCCGTACGTTCGCCTTCGCGGTCGGATGGACCGCGGTGGCGCCGCCGACGAGGCCGACCGCCATCGGCAATTCGATCGTCCCGACGAGATCTCCGTGGGCGTCCTTCTCCCACGACGTGAGGGACCGGTACCCGCCGGACTTCCACGCGGCGTACGCGTGGGCACCGGCCTCGATGGCCCGCCAGTCATTGCCGGTCGCGACGACGACCGCGTCGACGCCGTTCATGATGCCCTTGTTGTGCGTCGCGCAACGGAACGGGTCCGCATCCGCGAAGGCGTATGCCTCGAGGATCCCCTCGACGACATCGTCTCCAGGGATGTCTTCGGTCCGGATGGCCTCTTTCGCGAACACGGCCCGGGCGCGGACGAGGCGTCGGACCGCGAGGTTCGAAATGATCCGGAGGTAGACGCGGCCGCCGGTCCACTGCTCGATGTGCGGCGCGACGGCCTCCGCCATCGTGTTCACGGCGTTCGCCCCCATCGCGTCGCGGCAGTCGACGACCAGATGCGTGATCACCATGTGTCCCCGTTTCGTATCCACGACTCGGACCTCGACGTCCTTTGCGCCGCCGCCGACCTTCAGGAGCATCGGATCTTTCTCGTTCGCGATCGAGAGGATCTCGTCTTTGTGGTGCAAGATCGTCATCCGTGCCCCGTGGGGATCCGAGACCCCGACGAGCTGAATCTGCCCGATCATGATCGGGCCCGAGGTGCTCGCCGAGAATCCGCCCCGCTCCCGCGCCATCCGAGCCGCATTCGAGGCCGCTGCGACGACGCTCGGCTCTTCAATCGCCATCGGGACCAGGTAGTCCCGCTCATTAATTCGAAAATTCACCGCGATCCCCAGGGGGATGGGCATCGCCCCGACCACGTTCTCGATCATCCGGTCGACTTGGTCGAACTTCAGTGCCCCCGTGTTCCGGATCGTCTCGACTTCCGCGTCCGAGAGCTCGCCGAACGATCGGATGATCTGCCAGCGGTCCTCGGGGGTCTTCTTGTAGAAACCGGACACGTCCGAGCTCTTCATCGCGGCACCGGTCGCGGGAGTAGAGCGTCTGCGCCATAAAGGCATCGCGCGCGTCGACGGCCCATTCCGTCCGCCGGGACCGCGATCGAGTTCCCGCGCCGAAGGACACTGGGGCGACGGACCTGCTCATGGCGGCGATGACGGTCGCGTCGACCCAGGTCAGGATCCCCGGCCCCCAGAGAGAACACGAATGCCGCCGTCGCCTCCCGTCGGCCATTCGCTGCCCCCGCGGACGCGCGCATTCGCTCATAATGATATAAATACGGCTTGGGGGATGCCGCGCGACAGAGACCGCATCGGGGGTAAGCGAGATGCCCGTCGTCCTGGGAGACATCGCGATCCCGTTTCAGGCGTCCGCGTCGGCCTCGCCGGTCGGGTTCTGGCTCTTCCTCCTCGCGCTCTACGTCGCCTTCTTGCTCATCGCGCTCTGGGTGTACCAGGACGCCCGGATTCGCGGCATGAACAACCTCTTCTGGTTCGCCATCGTG
>VBLR01000079.1 GCA_005878665.1 Methanobacteriota archaeon
ATTCCGTCCCGGACGAGCGGCGATAGTCGACGGCGATGAGGATGTGAACCAGGAAGAAGAGCCCCGCGGCCGCGATCCACACGCCGAAGATCTGCAGCATGCTGGGCCATGCGCTCCTCGCTAGGATCAACGCGTCCGGGTTCGCCCCGAGTAGGCCTTGCAACAGGTCTTGCACGTCCGTCCCGGTCACGAGGGGGAGCGCGAACCGCCAGTAGGCCGACAGGGCCGCCCATCCCACGAATCCCCAAAAGATGGCCATACGGAGGATGCTCCGCGCGGATCCGGCCTCCCACCGCAAGCGGCCGTACGCCGCCCCCAACAGGACCGCGCCGGGCAAGTCCAGCGTGAAGGCGACCCACGCCAAGGCGCCGGCGGTCAGGAAGCCGAGCGGCCCGAGCAGATTGAGCGCCACCGCCAGGATCCAGATGAGATTCGTCGCGAGCAGGAGGACGGACGCCCACAATAACCGGGTGGCCGAATCGCCCAGCAATCGACGTAATCGTCCGCGGTATTCCAAACCTGTGTCCCGTCCAGGAGACTCCGGACTCGCGACGTGTAGTAAAGGGTTTCTGCTGTGAGGCGGTCTCTCTTGCCGGTTCCGCCGGTCGCCCCTGCGCCCGTCCCTCCGAAAGTTTGATTATGTGCGCGCACATAATCGAGTCCGTGCCCAATATCACCCTGACCGTCCCCTCGGAATTGCATCGCAAGATGAAGGCCCGTCCCGAAATCAAGTGGAGCGAGGTCGTCCGACGGCTCTTAGCCGAACGGATCCGCGATTTGGAGCGGATGGATGCATTGACCCATCGAAGCATGCTCACGCTCGAGGACGTGAGGGCCCTCGACCGTCTCATCAAGGACGGACTCCTGCGTCGCTTCGAGGCCGCGCGACGTTTGTCGCGGGCGTGAATCGCTGGCCGCTCCCCGACGGGTCGTCGTGGATGCGAACATCGTAATCGCTGCGTTCCTCCGGGACTCGACTGTTCGCCGCATCGTGACGCTCTCCGTCCTTGAACTCCTGGCGCCCGAGTTCCTTCGTGTCGAGCTAGAGGACCACATGCCACAGCTCCGACGACGGGCCGGCCTATCGGAAGCCGCTGCATCGGAGGTGATCGAGCGGTTGCAGAAGTACGTCGACTTCCTCCCCGCGGAGGCAATCCTCCCCCACTGGGAGGCGGCGGCGAACGCATTGAGAGGGGTCGATCCGGAGGACGTTCCCTATGTGGCGACCGCCCTCTCGGTCCCTTGCGACGGGTTCTGGTCGGATGATCCGCATTTGAAGGGGCAGGACCTCGTTCGATGCTGGACGACGAAAGAGCTAGTTGAGGCGCTCCGCGACGATGGCCTCCGCTTCTAATCCGTCCTCCTGAATCTTCCCTCGGAGCGGACGCCGAGACGAGATGTAATGGTCAGGACGTTATGTGGGACGCCCGATACCGAGCGGATGTGGGGCGAGCTTTCGACGGCCCTCCTCGTCGGACTCGCGCTGGTCTTCTATGCGATTGTTGAGGCGCTCTCGACCGCGCCGAGCGCCGCAACCAGTCTTCATCTCCAACTCATCAGGTGTGACGGGGAATCCACTGTCGGATCGCTTCACTGACCGTCATCCGGCGAATCACTCCGGCCCGACCGATCGAGTCGAAATCGTGATCGTTCGACACGAGCGCCGCCCCGAGCTGGAGGCAGGTCGCGGCATGCACGCAATCCTTTGCGCTCCCTGCGCCGAAATAGGCCGCGCAAGCCCGGACGAAACGGTCCTCGACGTGGATGATCTCCATCGAACCGAGGATGGATGCGGCGAGTGCCGATGCGGTCGGGGAGGGGAGCGATTGCGCGTACCGAAGGTACTCCTCGGCGAGGACTTCGTTGCCGACCAGTCGCACCCCGAGATCGATCAGGCGGACGATCAGCCGGAACGAGCCCGTCACCCTCGGGAGCGACTTGATCGCGGACACGAAGACGTTCGCGTCAAGCAAGACGGCGCCAGGGGGTGGGGGCACACACGCCCCCCGCCTATTTCCGCGGGGCCGCGGCAGGGTACTTCGAAGAGGCGAGCGCCTCCATCTCGGTCTCGATTTTCGCGAAGAGCGGAGCCAGGTTCGCTCTACGGAGCTCATCGTGGATTCGACGGGCGAGTTCTTCGGGGTCCAAACGCTGCAGCCATAGGATGCCGTCTTTCCCTTCGACAAGGAGGAACTTCGTCCCCGGGATGATGCCCTGTGCCTCCCGCACGTCCTTCGGGATGACGATCCGGCCCGCACGGTCCATCGCCACGACTGCTGCCATCAATGGTATACATACCATCTTCCGTATATTATGGTATCGAAGCCATTCAAGGCCCCCTCGGCCCCAAATCCGGTGGAAGCAGGATCTCATCGACATCGCGTGTCCTGCGACCAAGGCCCGGGAGCCTGCCGTCGGGAGGTTTTCGGCGCCGCAGGGTTTCGGTCGATTCTGTTCGATTTCGTGTTCACCCCGCTTCGGGCGGTCCACGAGCGAACCTTCCGTCTTCGACGGCGCGAAAGTGCTTATGTCGAACGCCCGATTCGGGGCGGATGTGGGGCGAGCTTTCGACAGCCCTTCTGGTGGGGCTCGCGCTCATCTTCTATGCGATCGCCGGCTACCACACGATCCTCATCTTCCTCGGCCTCCGGATGACGAGAGGCGGCCCGAAGCCGTTCGACAAGGGATCTCTGCGGAACCCGGTCGACTTGCCGGTCGTCAGCCTCGTCATCCCGGCACGGGACGAGGAGATTGTGATCGAAGGGGCCCTTCGCTGTGCGGATCGCCTCCAGTATCCGGGCGAGCTCAAGGAAGTCCTCCTCGTGGAAGACGGATCCCACGATGCCACGCCGACGATCGGCCAGCGGATGGCCGCGGTCCTCCCGAACGTCCGGTGCCTCTCCGGCGGCCCGTCGAAAGGCAAGCCGCCCGCCCTGAACCGCGCCATGGCCCACGCCCGCGGAGACGTCATCGGCGTCTTCGATTCCGACACGCGATACGAACCGGATCTCCTCCTCCGGGTCGCGAAGTACTTCCACGACCACCCGGACGTCAGCGTGGTCCAGGCGGTTCCTCAGGTCATCAACCGGCACACGAATGCCATCACCCGCCTCACGTACTACGAGACGAGGTTCTGGTTCCAAGGCCTGCAGGCCGCGAAAGAGCGGTTCGGGCTGTTCATGCACCTCGCCGGGACGGGGATGTTCCTCCGCCGGAGGGTCCTGGAGGCCCTGGGGCCGTGGGACGAAGCCTGCCTCACGGAGGACCTCGAGTATTCCCTGCGCCTCGCCCAGTCCGGCGTGCGAGTCGGCATCCTCGACGCGCACGTCTGGATCCAGCCGGCCTACCGGGCGGCCGATCTGGTCCGGCAGCGGGAACGCTGGTGGAGCGGCGCCTTGCAGGTGTTTGCCCGGGCCGCCCGGGGCGGCTTCCGGGTCGGCCGAAGTCGGCGGGAACGGATCGACGCGTTCCTGTACACCTGCTCCCCCCTCGTGTTCCTCGTGAGCTCCTTGCTGTCCTTCGGCTCCCTTGCGCTGTTCGCGGTGTCGGGGAGCGTGCCGGCGGCGCTCGCGGCGTGGCTTTACGGCTTCCTGGGATCCCAACTTCTTCTGACTCCCCTCGTCCTCGCGGAGACCGCCCTGACGCGGGATCGGAAGCTCCTCTGGCTCCTCCCGGGCCTGTACTGGTACTGGACGCTCCAACTCGTCGCGCTCCTTCGCGCGACGTTCGGGGTCATCGTGCGGCCCTCGGCGCTCCGTTGGCATCGCACGCCCAAGCTGCCCTCGGACTAGGGCCTGGCGGGGCCCTACCGCCTACTTTCGATCCTTACTGACGATCGGAGCCGAGCTGTACGTGAGGGTGAACGATTCCCCCGGTTCGAGCCACACCGTGACGTTCGAGCCGGCGAAGATCCCGGCGAGGCCGTCTTTCGTGATGTCCGCGACGGTTCCGCCCCGGATGTACATGGCCTCGCGGACGAAATCGTTGTTCGTGTACGTCCAGGGGGATGGGCCGATGGTCACCCGGGACACCCCGAGCGGGTTGAAGCCCTTGTTCTCGCACAGCCGAGAGGTCCCTGCCAACAGGTTCGCGTTCCCGATCGCTCCGATCGAATTCCCGCTCAGGTCGTTCATCGCCACGAGGACATTCGTCGCCCCGGCGACGATTCCGAGGCCGTGGGCCTGCGTCTTGGCCGCCTGATTGTCGTAGCAGCGATTGCCGAGGACGATGCCGTCCCACACACCCTCGAGCCGGATGCCGTCCTTCTCCATCGCCGAAGCGTCGTTGTTGAAGCAAGCGTTGCCATTGACGACGAAGTTGTCGACCGACTTCAGGTAGATCCCATTTTCCCCGTTCGCGTAGCACAGGTTGCCTTCGAGGACAAGGGATGACGTTCGCGCAAGGGGGCTCACGCCAGCCACTTGGATCCCGTTGGTCCCCGCCCGTGTCACGGTATTCCCGCGGATCGACCCTTTGCTCGACGCCGCGAGGCTGCCTCCGAAGTAAATCCCGTACCGGTTCGCCGCGAGCGGGCCGACTCCCGCGCCGTTGACCGTGTTCCCCTCGATGACGACGTCGTAGACGGCGTCGGCCACCTCGATTCCCGCATCGCATGCGTCGAAGACGTAGTTCCCGAGGATCCGGTGCCGTCCGTTCGGATTCACTCCGCCGTTCCCGTCGATCGCGATGCCGTGGGCGAATCCGCTCGACTTGTTGATGCCCGCCTGGAGGACCTGGTTCCCGATGAGTGTGTTTTCGTCTCCCTGCTTGGAGATGATCCCGTGATTCCCGGTCCGCGATACGAAGCAGTTTGCCACGATGGACTGGTCCGTGGCCATGAGGGCGATTCCTTCGCTGTCGGTATCGTCGACGACGCACGACTGGACGAGGCTCCGCCGGTTGACGGGACCCGAGGGACTCGAACGGATCCGGATGCCGGCTCCCTTCGTCCGGACGACGTGGAGGTCCCGGACCGTCGCGTTCTCGAGCATTTCGTTGGCCGCGACAGCATCTACGAGGATGCCGGCTCCTGCCGAGTTGTGAGCCTTGTTTCCATCAATCGTCAGGTTGGAAACGGTGCAGCCGCCCGCATCAATCGCGAGCACGTCCGCGTTCGCACCGTCGCCGAGCCGAATCGCCGTGGCATCCGGGCCGGATCCGAAGATCCAGACGTTGGTGCGCGCGACCGCGATCGTCGACGTGACCCGGTAGGTGCCGTGCGGAAGGTACACCAAGCCGCCCGAGGCGGGGACGCGGCCGATCGTCCGAATCAGGGCGCCCGTGTCGTCCGCCGCCCCGTCTCCAACGGCCCCCTGGTCGCGGACGTTGAACACGGCATCGAGGGTCCCCGGACCGGAAATCTCCGGCACACCCACCCCCGGCTCGCTCGGCCAGGGAGGGAACTGTCGTGCCGCGACAGTCCCGATCGCGGCACCGAGTCCCGCCGCGGCCAGGTTCTTCAGCACGCCCCGTCGCGTGTCTTGCCGCTCGTCGTCAAGAGCCATCCCATGCACCGGGGCGCCGTAGGCGGACCAGCTACAAAGGTGCGATTGGACACTTTCGTACTGCGCGATCCCATTGCGCGCAGGAACGACCGGGTCGGCCCGAAGACGACCGTTCGCGTCGGGTCGAGGTCTCGCGCCGACTCGGCCCGAGTCCGATGTGAACCTGCTTCCGGGCGCTGTTGCCTCCCTCGCCCGCCTTTTTGGCTCGCCGAGAGACCCCGGACACCCCCTCGGCTTTGTTTCGGCATCGACACTTGTCGGTCAGCGACGGCAACCGCCGTGAACGAGGTTGGCAAATCGTTCTTATACTCCCCTCTCCAATTGCTATCGAGGTAGGGGGAGTGTACGTCGTGGAGGGAGTCCAGCTCGCTCACGGTTTCGCATCGTGTTTCGGGCATCCACGCTGACGTTTCCCAGGGGGAGAGGCATTGTTCGAGTCAGGTTCGAAGAGGGTGAGCTCGCCCTCTTCAGATGCCGGGGTGTTGGACCGAGAAACATGGGGAGGCCGTCGGGTCGCCGTGACCGGTGGCGCGAGTTTCATCGGGAGCCATCTGGTCGAAGCGCTCATCGCTCGCGGCGCGGACGTATCGGTGATTGACGATTTGAGCAGCGGCCGGCTGCAGAACCTCGAGGGCGTGACGGGCCGCTACAAGTTCCATCAACTCGACCTGGAGTACAGCGGCATCGAGGACATCACGTCGGCCTTCGAAGGATCCGAGGTGCTGTTCCATCTCGCGGCGATCCACGGAGGACGCGGCTACATCGACGCGCACCCCGCGGACGTCTGTTCAAACCTCGCAATCGACCACCATGTGTACGAGGCCGCCCGGAGGGCCGACGTCTCGCAGGTCGTCTTTGCGAGCTCCGCGTGCGTCTATCCTCCGGCGCTCCAGGCCCAGGAAGGATCGAACTACCTGTTGCGGGAAGAGGACTGCGACCCGCGAAAACTCGGCGAGCCGCTGAGCGCCGACCTGGAGTACGGCTGGGCGAAGGTCTTCGGGGAGATCCAGCTGCTGGCCTTCATCCGGCAGTACGGGATGAAGGGATGCAGCGTTCGATTCATTACGGCGTACGGGCCCCGAGAGAACGAGACCCACGCGATCATCGCGCTGATCTACAAGGCGGTGCGCCGGATGGACCCGTATCCGATCTGGGGCAACGGCCGCCAGGATCGGGACTTCACGTACGTCACGGACATCGTCGAGGGGACGGTGCGCGCGGCGGAGCGCATCACAGACGGGAGTGGGATCAACCTCGGCAACGGCCGACGCTACACGATGATCGAGGTCGCGAACACGATCTTCGACCTCGTCGGATGGCGCCCCTCCGAGATTTTCTTCGATACGTCGAAGCCCACAGGGGCCGTGAGCCGCGCCCTCGACATCCGTCGGGCTCGAGAGGTGTTGGGCTGGGAGCCCAAGGTCTCCTTCCGAGACGGCCTCGAGTCGACGATCGACTGGTACCTCACGACCCACAACGGTTCGACGCCCACGGACGAGCGAATCCTCCTGGAACGAGCGTGAGACGATGGAACTGCAGACGGCGCCCGAGAATTCCGTCCGACCGCAACTCGCGGTCGTGATGCCGGTCCACAACGAAGCGGCCACCGTGCGCTCGGTGATCGAGGAGTTGTCCGCGACGATCGTCGCGGCGCACGCCGTGACCCTGTTCGTCTTCGAGGACGGGAGTAAAGACGGGACCGGCGAGGTGCTGCGGGAGATCGCGGCCTCCATGCCCGCGCTCCGCGTGTCGACGTCCCCAGATCGCAAGGGCTACCCGCGCGCCGTTCGCGACGCGATCCTCTCGATTGACCCGAAGAAGTTCCCCGTCCTCCTGTTCCTCGATGGTGACGGGCAATACGATCCCCGCGACTTCAAGCGACTGCTCGCCGAATTCCGGACGGGCAGCGCGGACATCGTCAACGCGTATCGGACGCGGCGGACCGAGCCGTTGTACCGCTCCCTCCCCTCGAAGTTCTTGCGGCGTCTGGAAGGCCTCCTCTTCAACCCGGGCGTCAAGGACGTCACGAGCGCGTTCCGCCTCATGCGGACGGAGGTCGCCCAGACCGTCGCGCGCGCCATTCGATACTCGCCGTACAACTTCTGGCTCGAGTTCACCGCACGGGCGAGCTCGATGGGCTATCGCCAGGTCGAAGTCCCCGTGTCGTACCGGGTCCGCGAAGGCGCGACGAAGGTGTACGGGCTGTGGAAGATGCCCAAGATCCTCCGGGCGGAGCTCGGCGCCCTCCTGCACACCTGGCTCGATTACCACGGACCGGAAGTCGCGCGGTTCGCGACCGTCGGGGGCAGCGGCGCCCTCGTCATCCTCGGCCTGCTGTGGGCGCTCACCGATCTCGCGCGGATCCCGTACCTCGTGTCGGCCGCGATCGCGATCGAGGCGAGCATCTTCTGGGCCTTCGTCTTGCATGAGCGGTGGACGTTCCGCCGGATCCCGAAGTCCGACTCGCTCTCCCGTCGGTTCGCCGCGTACAACCTGGTCGCCCTCGCCGGACTCGCCGTGAACCTCGTGGGACTGTTCGCGCTGACGGAACTGTTCCGGATGTTCTACCTCCTCAGCGAATTCCTCGCGATCGTCATCGCCTTCGGTTTCAACTATTTCGCCAGTCGCCGGTTCGCTTGGACCGGTCGTCCGGGAACCACCCCCGGAAGGGAGGATACCACCCGTGTCCCGCATGGCATCGAGGACGATTGACGGCCCCGGGTCTGGTGTGGGGCCCCTTGTACCGGGGAAGCCGCGCCCGACCCCGATTAGACGCGGACGGCCCAAGGCGCCGATTCCGAAAGGGCTCGCGGCCTCGCTGGCCGTCTTCCTCCTCCTGTCCGTGATGCTCGTTGCATCGCGGCCTGCCGCTGCGGTGTCCGGGACTCTAGAAGTGATGTACGACCAGCTGCACTGGCCTATCGCGCTGGCATTCGCGCCGGACGGCCGGATTTTCTTCGCCACACGTTACGACGGAAGGATCATGATCATCGAGAACGGGACAGTCCTATCGACCCCGTTCTATCAGTTCGACCATTTCGGGAAATGGCACGACCAAGGGCTCCTGGGTCTCGCCCTCGATCCGTCGTTCCCCAACGAGCCCTGGGTGTACGCGTACTATTCGTACAATGAGACCGTGAACGGGCCCGACTACAACCGGATCGTGCGAGTCCAGGCGACAGGCGACACCGGGGGGTCGATGGAGGTTCTGCTCGATCACATCCCGACCGGGGTGTGGCACATCGGTGGCCCGATTCAATTCGGTCCGGATGGCAAGCTCTACGCCGTGATCGGAGATTCCTACAACGCCGCGAACGCCCAGAACCTGACGAGCTTGGCCGGAAAGGTCCTCCGACTGAACCCCGATGGCAGCGTCCCCGATGACAATCCGTTCGCCGGCAACTCGAGCGTGAACCCGTACATCTTCACATACGGGCATCGGAACAACTTCGGCATCGCGTTCCAGCCGACTACCGGTGACGTGTTTGTTACGGAGAACGGCCCCACGTGCAACGACGAAGTGAACCGCCTGATCCCCGGTCGCAACTATGGATGGGGCCCCGTCGGTTTCGCCGCGACGGCGGGAGTCTGTCCCTCGCCGCCCAGTGTCAACGACACGAACCAAGACGGGCCCGATCCGGTCTTGCCGTTGATTTGGTACACCCCGAACATCGCGCCTACGAACGCGATCATCTACGATGGGCCGAATTTCGCTCCATGGCACGGCGACATGTTCTTCGGCACTTGGAATACCCGCAACTTGCATCACCTCCATCTTGCGCCGCCTCTGTACGATTCGGTCGTCTCCGACGACATCGTCACGACCCTCCCAGACACCGACCTCGGCGGAGTCCTCGACGTCGAAGTGGGACTCGATGGGGCGATCTGGCTCACCAGTCAGACCTCCATCTATCGCTTCTACGACACGTCCCCACTACCGATCGCGTCTTTCACCACGTCTCCAACTCGCGCTTTCCCGGGAGACGCCGTGATCTTCAACGGATCCGCGTCCTACGATCCGAACGGGTCCATTCAATCCTATGCGTGGGACTTCGGAGACGGATTCTCGGCGTCCGGTGTCGTCGTCAGCCACACCTATTCGACGTACGGGGAGTACGAAGTGACGCTGGTCGTCACCGACTTCGACAATCTGACCGGATCTGAGACCGCATCAATCCGGGTCCTCGCACTCCCGAGCGCTTTGTTCGCGTTCGGCCCGCCGAGGCCGCTCGAAGGCGCTTCCGTTACGTTCGATGCCTCTAAATCGACCGATCCCGACGGGAACATCTCGGAGTACCGCTGGGAATGGGGGGACGGTTCGGACCCGAGTCTCGCGACGCGGTCCGTCGCCGATCACACGTTCGCCAAGTTCGGAGCATACCTTGTCAAGCTCACGGTGACAGATACCGACGGACTGACGGATTCGACATCCGCCTCCGTCCGCGTCTTCGCCCCGCCGTCGGCCGTCTTCACGTTCTCGCCGGCCTCACCCCATGCGGGTCAAGTGGTCACCTTGAACGGCTCTGCATCCTTCGATCCGGACAGCCAGATTGTCTCCTACGAATGGGATTTCGGGGATGGCTCGACGGGGACCGGACCAATCGTGCAGCATCGGTTCTACGCTGCGGGGAGCTACCCGGTGGCCCTGACCGTCACGGAATCCGACGGATTCACGGCCACGACGTACGACACGCTCTCCGTCAACGCTTCGTATCCGCCGGTCGCGTCCTTCGCGGCCAGCGGGACGCTCGTCTCCCCCGGCACCGACGTGACGTTCAACGCGTCGCAATCCACGGACCCACAGGGCTCGATCCTCGCATACACGTGGGACTTCGGCGACGGGACGACGGGTGCCGACATGACGACGGTCCACACGTACCCGAATTCCGGTGCGTACACAGTCACGCTGACCGTCCTCGATGACGCGTCCTTGACCGGCTCGACTTCACAGGTCATTACCGTCAACGCGCCGCCGGTCGCGGACTTTGCGATCTCCCCGCTGGCGCCGTTCGCGGGGGACACCGTCGTATTCAACGGCTCCACGTCCTCCGATCCAGAGGGCTCTCTCGTCGCGTTTGAATGGACGTTCGGGGACAACTCGCCGATGGTCACCGGCCGGGACGTCTCTCATGCGTACGCACAAGCGGGGACATACCTGGTCACGCTCCGCGTGATCGATTCCGTGGGTCAGACCGACACCCGGTCGATGAATGTGATCGTCCGGCAAGACCAGCCGCCCGTGGCGGTCCTTGCCATCTCGCGGGTCCGGGTCAACCTGGATGAGTTGGTGAAGTTCGACGCAACGGCCTCGACGGACCCGGACGGATCGATCGCGTCCTACTCCTGGGACTTCGGGGACGGGACGGGGGATCAGGGCGTCTCGGTCGTCCACGCATACACGGCCCCTGCATGGCCCCTGGGACCTACAGGATTACGCTGACCGTGACAGACAACCGAGGGGCCTCCAACGACGCCGTCGGTTACATAAATGTGAACGCGCCACCGGCAGCCTCGTTCAATGCGACCCCGGCGTCGGCGTACCCCGGCGTCTACATCTCCTTCAATGCGTCCGAGTCCTCGGATCCGGAGAACGCCATCGTCTCCTACCATTGGGACTTCGGTGACGGCGTTACGGCGGAAGGGGTCACGACACTCCATGCCTTTGCAGGCCACGGGTCGTTCGCAGTTCGTCTCAACGTGACCGACGACCTCGGTGCGTACAACGAAACGACAAGGACGATCGAAATCGGGAACCGGGGACCCATCATCGAATCGGCGACTCCTCCGGCTTCGCTGATGCTCAACACCTCCGAATCGACGACGTTCCAGGTGGGCGCATTCGATCCGGATGGGGACCCGCTCACGTACGCGTGGACCGTGAATGGAGTTCCCGTCGGAGGATCCTCATCCGCCTACGAGTTCGGCCGCAACGAGACCGGAACGTTCGTTGTGAAAGTCGTTGTGTCAGACGGATCCGCCTCGGCCGACTTCCAATGGGTCGTCGAGGTCCGTGCGCGATCCGCACCCGCAGGTCCCACCTGGTCCTTCGCGACGGTGAGCCTCGCCGGAATCGCGGTCGGAGTCCCGGTCGTCCTGCTTCTGTTCATCGTCCTGATGATCCGCCGGCGCAGGAGCGGTTGAACGGCCATGGCAAGCGATTCGTTCCCGCAAGAGGCCGACGCCCGGACGAAGCCGGATCCGGAAGACGGCTCTTCGCCATCGACGGAGCCCGCACTGCCGACCGTGGCGACCTCGGCGATTGCATTGGAGCCGCCCACTCCCGAGGCATTCGCCCCGTCATCGGTCGCGCTCGGGCCGACGGTCGTGCGGCCTCGCCTCGAGGAAGCCATCCGCGTGGAGATTGTGACCGCCCCGAAGACGAGCGAAGAGCGCGCGTGGGGCCTCGGGTTCTTCGCCCTCGTGACCCTGGTGTTCACCCTGGCGACGCTCGCGGCCCTCTCGTGGAATTGGAGTTACGTCGTTCGACTCCCGGGCCTCCCCGCGGCGATCCAATCGTGGGCCTGGCCTCCGTTCCCTTTCCCCGCCCTGCCGTCCGCGATTCTCGCGACGGTCCAGATGGTCGTCCTCGGAGCCGTGGCATACCGGTTCCTGTTTCCGCGGCACACCGAGCCGTGGGAGGCCATCGCGTTCGTCCTCGGGCTCGGCGAGGGCCTGACCGCACTGACCGGGACCATCCTCTCGCTCACGTGGCACTTTACCTTCGGATGGATCGAGGTCGTCTTGCTCGGCGAGATCATGGCGTTCGTCCTGTTCTCCCTCGTCCTCCGGATCCCGGGGAGACCGTCGCTCTCCCGATGGGTGGCCGTCGTGCGCGGCCTTCGGCCCCATCCGAGGCCGTTCGAATGGCTTGCCTTGGCCGGCATTGCCTCGATCGCCGCTCTCGTGTTCTACCAAGCGACCACGGAGCGGATCATCGAGAC
>VBLR01000030.1 GCA_005878665.1 Methanobacteriota archaeon
AAGGCCGATCTGTCCGGACCATGGGTCACCCTCCCGCTTCGTCCGCTCGCCGAGGAGCACCTCGAGACCTCGGGGGCCATCCCGCACGATGATCATCACCGCGGCGGCCGGTTTCGCCTTCAGTTCCGCTTCGGCGAGCTCCAGGGGCAGCAAGAACTTCCGCAGGCGTTCGAGAGAAGCTTCGGACACCCGGAGGCAGCCTATGCCCTTCCGCAATATAATGGGATTCTTCCAGCCGTTGGGAACCTTGATACAGACGTGCTCCATCGGCGTCCGCGTGGCCGTGAAAACGATTACTCTTTTCCGAAGACGCGTACCATGCGCTCGTCGCGATCACAGAGGAAGGCGAAAGTTTCAGTGAGCTCATCCGCCGGCTGACGCGGGGACGCAGGTCGCTGCTCGATTTCGCGGGGGACTGGGAGGACTTCGCTGAAGATCAGATGAGCTCGTACCGTTCCTTCCTCAAAGCAGGCGATCGGCTCTCAAAAGCGAAACTCCGCCGTGAATTCGGGCGCCGGCGAAACTCCGCCGTGAATTCGGGCGCCGTCAAAAGTGACTGGGCTGTCCAGATGTGTAGTCACTCATCAATCTGCGCGGGCAGACTCGCGGCTCTGGGCTCGCGCCCTGCTACACGGGACGTCAGACGAACGGAATCGAGTTATCGCAACGGCGACTGCAGAGATATTGCGGGATGTGCACGATAAGGTTCGTACGTGCATTCGCGGAGGACCGCTCTCACTTCTGGGCAGGCGCCCGCTTCCGGCGCCGTTCTCGAATCCAAAGCCCGACGCCGACGAGGATGATTCCCGGTGCGATGAGCCCGAGCCCGACGCCGATGAACTCGGGCTCGATTCCCGCGACGCGGTACGACACGCGGACGTCCTGCGCGGACTCCTCGGATCCGACGCCGTGCGCGAACACCAGGTAGTACGTCCCGGAACTCGGGAGATCGGTGGAGAAGGAACCGGAGGAGCCGTTCACGGAAAATAGGCCTTCCCCCAATCCGATGAACGCGTACAGTTCGTATTGAGTCTGCCCGAAGACGTACACCTTCACGACGTCGCCCGCGAGATCCGCGAATTGCCCGGACACGCGGCTGCTCCCGAGCACCTTGATCTGGTACACGAAGAACCACGAGGGTCCCGGAGGAATCGTGGCGACCGTCCCCTGCGTCCCTTGCAGGAACGACGCCGAGAGGAGCCCTTGCCCGGAAAGGAACAAGACGCCGCCGATGAGAAGGAGGACCCGCGACGCCTTCCAGAAGTGAGTGATCGATCTAAGGCGACTGCTCCCCTCCACCGCCTCGCTCCCGCGTAAGATATCGGTCTGTGGCTATTTGGCCGTTCGCACCGCGCCTCCGGCGACCCCTCAGAGGCAACGGAAACTTGTTCTCACATCAGAGAACATCGTTTCCGTCGAGGAATGTCCAAGAACCTTTATGCGGGTTCCAGACATGAGTTCGGCAAACACCCATAAACCCAGGGTTTCTATGGAGGGAGGAAGGGAAATGGGGCCCGCCGAGTCGAGTTCCAACCGTACCTCTGGCGCTTGGCGGCTCCTGATCTGGGCCCCGCTCGTGATCCTCGCGATCGCGTCGGGATTCGTTTCGCCGTCGACCTGGGGCGGACTCGTCGCGCTCTGGGGATGGGCTCCGCTCGTCACGGGTCTCGCCGCCGTCTGGGCCGTCGTCGGGTTTCGCGGGTACCGTGAATGGAAGGACCACACGGATCGCCTCGAGTCGATTCCGATCCGGATTCACGTCGATGGAAGCCGCGGAAAGACCGGCACGTGTCGTCTCATCGGCGCGGCGCTCCGCGCGAACGGACTCCGAGTCGTCGTGAAGACGACGGGGAAGTTGCCGGTCCTCATCGACGCCGCGGGAAAGGAGACGGTCCTCGAACGTCCGCCGACGCCAACCGCGAACCTACGGGAACAGAAGGAAATCGTGCGAATGGCCAGGGAGCAGAACGCCCAGGCGATCGTCATCGAATGCATGGCCGTCGATCCGGAGCTCCGCCGGGTCTCCCAGGACACCCTGATCCGCGCGACCTTGGCCGTGATCACGAACATTCGGCGGGACCACCTGGAGGTCATCGGACCGGACCTCGGGACGGGCGCACGGAATCTGAGCGACGTGATTCCGGCGAACGGGACCGTCATGACCGCGGAACAACGATTGCTCCCCACGCTACAAGACGAGGCGCAGAGACGTCACGCGGCCATCGTCGCGGTGAATCCCGACGGAGTGTCCGATTCGCTCCTCGAGTCGTTCCCGTATATCACCTTCAAAGAAAACGTGGCCCTCGCCCTCGGCGTGTGCGAGTTCCTCGGACTCGATCGAGAGCGAGCCCTCGAGGGGATGTTGCATTCAACTCCGGATTACGGGACCGTGCAACTCTTCGAAAGGCGGAACCATGCGGGCGTCTACACGTTCGTCTGCGCGCTCGGAGTGAACGATGTCGATTCCCTCCTCGAACTGCGACGGGAACTCATTCGTAGGAAGAAGCTGGATGGCGGACTGCTCGTCGGGCTGTTCAACAGCCGAGACGACCGCGCGCCCCGGAGCGTCGAGTTCGCCCGGGCATTGACGCGCGAAATCGAGTTTCGTTCCGTCGTCGTGACGGGCCGGCACACGAAGGCGTTCGTCCGCTCGGCCGTCCGTCACGGCTACCCGCGCGATCAACTCTGTGAGATGGAAGACGCGACGCCGAACGAACTCCTCGATGCGATTGACGCGCGTGCACCAGCCGGCGGTGCTGCGTTCGCGTGCGGCAACATGGTCACTTCGGTCGGCTACGGTCTCGTCGAAGCACTCCTTGGGAGAGGATCCGATGGTCACGCTGGGAGTTAGCGTACTCGTCCTGCAAACCGCCGTGTTCGTGGGCATTGCCGTGAGCATGTTCTGGTACGAACGGAGCCTCCTGTCCCCCGGAGGCGTCGTCGTCCCCGGCTACGTCGCGCTCTTCCTCTTGCTGCGGCCCGAGGTCGTCGCCTACACGCTGGCGATCGCCCTCGCGACCGCCGCGATCATGCGGTATGCCTCGCGATTCACGATCCTCTTCGGACGACGGCGATTCGCGGTCACGATGCTCGCGGCGATGTCGCTGTCCATCGCAATCGAGCTCGTCGTCGGGCCATTTACCGGCCTCGATCCGGGATTCCAGGTGATTGGATTCATCATCCCCGGGCTAATCGCGAACGAGGTGCTCCGCCAGCGCGTGGTGCCGACGTTGTCGACCCTCGGGATCGTCTCGGCCATCACCGCGGGCGTCACGATCCTGCTCGTCGGCTTTTGGTAGGTGGGCGTTGTCGGCTAACATGTCGAACCGGGCTCGATGGCTCGCGATGGTCGCCATCCCGTTCCTGCTATTGACCGGGTTCACAGGACAAGCCGCGGGGGTCATCCCTCCGACGGGCCGTCTTCCCATCGCGCCGTCGACCTTCCACACGTACGCGTCCCTCGTCTCCGAGTTGCGGAACCTCTCCCGAGACCACCCCTCCCTGTTGACCGTGACATTGATCGGGTCGAGCTGGGAGACGACGCAAGGCCTCGCGAACCGGAGTCTCTTCGCGGCGGAGGTCCACGTGCCCGGCGGGACGAAACGGGACATCCTCTTCATGGGCCTCCACCACGCGGACGAGTGGATCTCCCTCGAGGTCGTCGTCTACCTCCTCCGGTATGTGCTCCTCAACGCCGGCAACGACTCGCGCGTCGACGCCATCCTGGCGCGTGCGAACCTGTGGTTCGTGCCGCTGGTCAACCCGGACGGTTTCGAGTACGCGCGCCTGAACGATTCGACGTGGCGGAAAAATCGGCACGACAACGGCGACGGAACCTTCGGCGTCGACCTGAACCGGAACTACGGATACATGTGGGGCTCCGGCGGATTCGGAACGTCGACGAGCGATCCCGAGTACCGGGGCCCCGGACCCTTTTCCGAGCCGGAGAGCCAAGCGATCCGGGACCTCGCGGTCGCGCACCCTCCTGTCCTCTCCCTCTCCTACCACAGCGCGGGTCAATGGGTCCTGTATCCTTGGTCATACACTCGATTGCCGACCCCGGATGACGATCGGCTGAGCAACTTCGCCGTCGAGATGGCGGATGCGAACGGATACCGGGTGCTGCAAGAGGGCCGAGCGACCCACGTCAACCCGGGCAACAGCGACGACTGGCTATACGCGACCCTCGGGACGGCGCCGTTCACCTTCGAGGTCGGCCTCGATTTCAACTCCCAGAATGCCCCGAGCATCGGAGCGGTCGTCCGGAACAACGCGAACCGGCCTTGCGCGGATCCGAGATGGCCCTCGGCCTCCGGAACTGGCGGTTCGATATGGGTCGAGTCACGCCTGCGGCCTTGATCGGTGTCGCGGCCGTCGGCTCGGTGAGCTCCGTCTACTTCGTCCACCGGTGGCGCCGGGTCCGGAGAGACAATTCCGCCCTGCGGACGCCGTGAGGCGTGGCCGACAAAAACCGGTCCAGAGACAACATATACCGCACCGATGAACGGCTGACTCGGAGGGCCTGTGGGCGTGGAGCGAGGGGTCCCGGGGGAGGCCCGTTCGGAGCCGATCGCGGCGTCGTATTCGCGGTTCACCGCGGGGCTCAATCGCGTGCGCGGGTATTGTGTAACGGAGGAGGGGGACTCCTTGTCCCTGGCGTTCGAGCCTTGGTTCGTCGAATCGGGGAGCCCCTTCGCCGTGCCGTGCATGCGGATCACGTTCCGCCGAGAGGGGGAGCGAATCGTGCTCGAGCGGTTCGTGATCGAGGACGCGGACGAGCCGCGGATGCTGGACATCGATGCGGCCCACGACGCCTTGCAAGCCTGGATGGATTGCATGGCGGACTAGCGGCCGACGATGGTCCTCAGGCCCTCTTTGTTCTTACCCGCCGCGATCAGCCGGCGAAGGTTTGGTATACATTGCAGGTATGCATGCATACGCCATGACGACTACGGTCCGTTTGACCTCGGCGCAGAAACGAAAACTCCAGGAGGCCCAGGCCATCCTACAGAAACGCTCCACCCGGAAGATTTCACAAGGGGAAGCGATCGGCGCGCTCGCCGACTTCGCCCTGCAGAACCGCGTCCTTCTGGCTGCGGACGCGAAGGACATGCGTCAGGCCCTTGAGGACGATCCGTTCTACGACCTGTCGATCGTGTTCGACTTGGGCCCCACGGACGCGCGCACTCTTGATCGGCTCCTGTACGGACGGCGCTGAAATGAAACACGCCTTCGCGGACACGAGTTTCCTCGTGGCCGATTCAACCAGAAGGATCGAGACCATCGGCCCGCGGCCTCCTTCTTGAAGAATCAGGAAAGGCCCCGCTCGGAAGTCTTCCGACTCGTTCTCAAAGCGACGGCGTGCTCGACGAGACCATTACCACAATCCGGTTCAAGTCGGGTCGGCATGACGTCGCGGCCGCGGCGGGAAGCGCGATTCTCAATTCGACCTCCTTCGAGCGAGTGTTTAGTCGAGCCGCCTGTCTTCGACGCCGCATGGTCCCTCTTCCTAGACCGCGCGGACAAGCCGTGGTCCTTCACGGACTGCACCTCGTTCGTCCTCATGGAGAACCTCGGCATTCGCCAGGCCGTTGCATTCGACGCGAACTTCCGGCAAGCCGGATTCGCGACCTTTCCGTTAACCCGATCCTGGCGCTTGGGACGAAGACCTTTGCGAAGTCCGCCGAGGTCAGCGGGACGGCTCGCTATCGAGTACCGTCGCGGGGCAAGCGGATCGCGGAGAGTCCGAGGGCGAGGAGGACGCAATCGGAGATCGTGTCAGAAGCCGCCACGTTGCTGCCGTAGGACTCACGGACGGAACGCTGACGTCCTTGGCCGCTGCGATCAGGCACGCAGTGTCGGCGAGAACGAATAGGTTTGAGAGAGCACATCGTACACTCGGACGATGAACATCGCTCCCGAGGGGATCGAACAGGCCGAGCACGGCGCGGAGATACGATAGGTGGCCGTCCCGGACCCGATCAACGGCTGCGAGCTGTCCGCGGTCCACTCGTATACGGCAGGACCCTCGACGATGAAGAATCGGGGTTCGAGGTGGGCGGAGCTTGCGAGGGAGACGAGGAGGGAGTCCAGGCCGCCGGAGGGCAGGCGGCCTCCCGGCGGCACCGAGACGGTCACATCGACACGTGGGACAGCGCCTCCAGACAACGCACTCAGCCCTGCGGCGGTGAGCACGACGCTGACCATCACGAGGATGACGGCTGTCGGAATGCTAGGCGTCGGAATTCGCATGGCTCCTATACCACCACGTCCACAGCGCGATCAGGAGGAACGGTGCCCAGTAGACCACATAGCTCTGGAGCATCCGGTACGAGACGAACAAGACCAGGGCGGGAAAGATCCAGAACGTGAACTCGAGCCGCTCGAAGTGGAAATGGTATCCGAGGATGAGGATCGCCAGGAGGCCGACCTCGGCCGCGACGAAGAAATCCCTCGAGACGAACACGTACCCGTAGCCCGCGAGGGTCGAAAGCCCGAGGCCGGTCGGGGCTTGAAGCGTCGTGAGCGGCGCGAACATCGCCGCGGCCCACGCGGACGGATTCCACACGAGGAAGGGGCCGTTGACCAGGAGAAAGACGCCGGCCGCGACTCCGCCGAAGGCGAGGGGCGCCTGCCGCGTACCGGTCGGGCGCCGGTGCCAGTACCACAGGAGCAGGAAGGGTGCCAACAGCCACGGAGTCTGTTTGAACGCGCACGCGATTCCATACCAGAGCCCGGCGCGGGCCGGCCGTCCCAAATCCGTGGCCATGAGGAGGGCGGGGACCACCCAGAGGATATCGGGCACGCCCCACGGCGTGTATTGCACGAGCTCGAGCGTCATCACGAGGCCGATCGGCGCGATGCCGCGGAACGGGGGTGGCGCGCGTGCGTAGAGGATGCCGAGTCCCGCGAGGTGGAAGGCGAGATACACCACCCGGACGTCCGTCGCTCCGAGGGCGAGGATCGGCACGTACACAAGGAACGCGAGCGGCGGATACGGCGACGTGCCGAAGAGTCCGCCAGCCTCCAACGGCGACCACGCATCCGGAGGCACGCCGAACGCAGTCAGGGACGGAATCATGCTCTCCGCGTACGGGTTGCGGCCCTGCAGGAGCAGGACCGCCGAGTAATGCGTGTACGAGAGCGAGTCGATCCGATAGAACGGTTGGAAGACGACCACCGGGAGGAAGTTGAGGATCACGGCGTACGCCGCGGCGATCAATATCAGATAGGCTTTCGGCCGCAGCTCGGCCTTCGAGACGAGGGCGAGGACAATCAGCGCGAATGCGAACGCGTACGCCCCGAGATTCATGGCGGTCAAGGGAAGGCTCGTGAAAATTGGGAACGAGTACACGTCGGAGACAGCGACGTGCGTCATGATGTACGCCACGAAGAGGAACCCAACACGCGTCAACGGCTCGCCGAGATCCTTCGAGCGGAATGCCTGGGACAGGATCTGCACGCCAGGAAGGGTCGACTTCGGCGCGTCGCCCATTCGACCCCTTGCTTCACTTAATCGCGATTTGAACGTCCGGCGTGATCCCCGCTTGCCAGGGAGACCAGAGGACGATCACCAACGTGTACGTCCCGCTCGCCGGGACGATGTAGTCGAGTCGCGGGCCCGGGGTTCCCTGGGTGGGCAGGGATGGAATCCGGGCGCGGGATGAGTACTGGAGCCACCATCCGGTCGTCAGCTCCGGCCGAATCAAGTTCCGGAAGACCTCGACGCTCAGGTTGCGTCCCCCGGCCGTCGCGCTCACCGTGAGCCGTTGCCCGATCGTGAGGAACGGTAGGTAGACGAAGACGGCCGACGGGCGGGTCTCGGCGGGGAACGTCTCGTTCCCCGGGGATCCGTACAGGGCGAACCACGGCTCGAGGAGCGGCTTGACCTCGATGTCGTCGACGATGAAGTCGCTCCCGGTGGCGTGGAGCCCGAACTCGAGGACCGATTGACCGGCGATCCGCGGCACCGGGAAGACCGCCGTATACCACGTCGACGTGTTGCCTTTCAGACTTCGGTCGATCGTGTACCACGCGTTGTCGGCGGTGCGCCTCACGTTCAGGTCCAGCCGGCCGGCGCCGGAATCCCAATACCGTACGACGAGCACTTCGGGATTATCGGGGCTGAACAGGGAGACACGAGGCGTGTTGTTGTCTTGTTGGATCCGGAGAACGCGCTTATCCTGGAACATCTCGGGGGCGTTGAGTCCAACGATGCTGTACAGTCCGATCGGATTTCCTTCGGGGACGTCAGGATACGGTTGGATCCCAACGTTGAAGATGACGCTTCGGCCAAAGATGGCCGCCCATGGGAAAGCGGGGGAGCCGAGCCATCGGAACAGCGGCAGGGCGGCGCTCGTGAATCCATTCCAGTCCATCGCCCTGACGAATACGTAGGAGACTCGATGGGCCTGGAGGAAGGCCGCCATCGCCCCCGGATCGGTCATCGAATAGAGCGGCTCCGCCTCCTGGCTGTCCAGATAGAGCATCGTGTCGGCGACCCGCAAGACGGTCCCGATGTAGTAGACCCGATACTCCAGGCTCGCAATCCGTTGACCCGGTTGAAGATGATTGTTGAACCACTGCCAGGCACTGGGGTCGGACCCGTAGGTTTGTTGCAAATCACCCCAGAGGTTGGTCGAGGGCTTTCCAAAGTACCGGAAGTAATCGCCTTGGCTGGTGTTCGCCCCGAAGAAGTACGCGTTGCCGCCGAAGCCGACGACGATCGGGAGGATGAAGAGGCTCGCGAGGACGACGACCGGGAGTCTGCCGACGGCTTCGGTCGCGATTCGCGCGGGG
>VBLR01000080.1 GCA_005878665.1 Methanobacteriota archaeon
CCTTCCGCTTGACGGACCCGTTCGCCATCCACTGGGCCGCGATCGACGGCGGAACGCCGGTGTCGACGACGCCGCCGCCGACTTTCCACTTCTTGTGGGGCCACGTGACCGCCTCGTACCGCAGGGTCACCGAATCTCCGTCCTTCTCGCCGACGAGGACGCAGCGCTGGATGTCGACATCGAGTTCGGGCTCCTTCGGCTTGGGGAGGGCATCGATCGCGGTTGAGGTGACGTCGTACGGGCGGACCTTCGTACCCTCAACGAGGATCTCTTCCCGGCTCGCCAGGCCGAGTCGCACGAGGGTCGCAACGGTCTCGCGGAACGCGGGCGGGAATGCGACGATGAAATCCATCTCCTGGACTCCTTTCCCGATCGTCTCTGGCATCGTCGCGAGCTCGGAATGAATCGTATAGTATCCCTCCACGACCCCGACCGGTGACATGAACTCGGACCGTTCGAGGCCCGATAGGGCGGGCACGAACCGGATCTTCCCATCGCGGAGAATCGGCGCGTCAAGAGAGAACTCGTCGAAAATCGTTCGGATCGCATACGGCGGGACGAACTTACCGGGCTCTCCACCAGCGACCACGGCGCCGCTGCTTCGAAGAAGCACCTTGTGGACTTTGTCGAGCTTGCTCGCTCCGTGAATGGCCATCACGTTCATCGTCCCGGGGGTCGACCCGATCCCGAGGACGCACGTCACCCCGGCGTCCTTCGCCCGCGCATCCAGTTTCAGTTGTCGGAGAGTCTGATGGTAGAGGCCGCCAAGATCGCAGTAGTGAATCCCCGCCTCGATCGCCGCCTCCATGGTTGGGACATTCAAGTCGTACCAGGTGCTGTTGATGACACAGTCCCATCGTCTCAGCTCGCGAATCAGGGCGGCCGAATCGCGGGCGTCGACGGTGACCGCCGTTGCTCGATCATCCCGCGCCGCGGCCGCGAACGCCTTCGCCTTTGCGGCGTTCCGCCCGGCAATCCCGACCCGCTCGACGCCGGGGCTCGCGAGAAGATCCGGGACCGTGGACTGGGCCATCGCCCCGTAGCCGCCGAGGATGAGGACCTTCAACGCGCACCGCGGTCGCCGGAAGCCGGGTCGTCATTTACGTTTTTCGCCGGGACCTCAGCGCTCCGACACACGCGTAGCCGCGAGAATCGCGCAACCGGAGAGGATGAGGCCCACGCTCGCGCCGAACGCCATCGCATACCCGAGGTACTGCGCGGCGAATCCCCCGAGGAGCGGCCCGAGGATCGATCCGAAACCCTGGACCGCGTTGTATGTGCCGAATGCCTCCGCTCGGCCGTTTTCGGGAGCGAGCCGGGACACGAGCGTAGAACCCGCGACGTTGATCAGGGCCCAGCAGAGACCCACACCCGCGTGGAGCGCGATGGCGACTCCTAAACGTGCGCCGTACGGAAGGGCCGCCATCCCGACGAGCAGGAACGACGGGAACAGCATCGATCGGCCGAGGGACGCGTACAATTGCGTCGACCGGTCGCCGCGGGCCGAGACCCAGCGGCCAACGTGCGGATACATCGCAATCGAGGTGGCCTGGCTCGCGATGTACACGGCAAAGATCTCCGGACTTCCGAGGCCGTACGACTCTTTCAGGAAAATCGGGAAGAACCCGTAGAACGCGGTGAAACCGCCGAAGAGGAGGAACACGCAGACGAGATAGAGCCGCAGCGTCCGCGAGAGCCGCACCTTCCTTCGCCAGTCGAGCGGGTTGACGAAATGAAGGATGCGAATCGGCAGATACCGGCCTCGCTCGATCCGAGGATGCACGTCGGGAAGGTGCACATCTCGGCGGTCCACGCGTACGGCGGGCTCGCGGGTCCAGACTTGGACGAGGAGCCCCGAGAGCAGCCCGAGCGCCGCGCCGATCACGAAGAGCGCGCGCATCGATGAGAGCTCCGCACTGACGAGTCCCGGTCCGATTGCAAGCCAGGCGATCCCGAGGCCCAATCCGGCGACCCAACCGATCGCTCCGATGCGGCTCACGAGGGCCAGCCGCGCGGGCCACTCTGCGCGCTTCGAGGTCTCCATGAGGAGGACGGTTCCGGCCGGACCGCTCGCCGCGCCCAGGAATCCCGCGAGGAGATTCGCGAGATAGAACTGGGACATGTTCCGGGACACGGCCATCGCGAGGAGGGCGATCCCGCTCCCGACGAATCCGATTAACAAGAAGACCTTGCGCCGCGCGAACCGATCGGAGAGCGAGCCCCACAAGATGAACGCGGGGACGGACGCGAGGCTGGTCGCCGCGGCGATGATACCCACGGTGAGGAGCGTCCCGCCAAGGGCGTACGCGAAGAGCGGAATCAACGTCGACGTCGCGCCACCCGCAACCCCTTGCGGGAGGTACGAATAGAGCCAGTGAGACCCGTCCGTCCGGTCCATCCCATCCCTTCGGCTCAGGCGAGGCGCCGCACTCGCGCGGACGTATAAGGCCTTTCCTGCGCGATCACAGGAGGTCGAACACGAGCTTCGCGGCGGCGATGAACAGCACGACGATGAAGATCAGCGCGACGGATCGAGTCCTCAACTTCTCGAGGCCCCATCGCGATCCGACGTATGCGCCGAGGAAGACGACGGGCATCAGGATCGGGATGAGGACGAATTCCGCGGGCCACGCGAACCCTCCGGGCCGGAGCGCCAAGTCAACGACGTACGCGACGAAACCCACCGCGGCGGTTGGGATGATCAGGAGGGACGAAGTCCCGATCGCCTTCCGCGTCTTCCGACCAAGAACATACACGAGGAGCGGGACGTTGAGCAAGCCGCCGCCGATTCCCATGCTCCCGGACAAGAAGCCGGAACCCGTGGTCGCCGCGGCGGTCCCCGCCACGCGGGGTGGCGTCATCGCAGAATCATTGTCCTCGTCGACCGAGCGGGCATTCTTCATCCAGTCCCGAACCATGAAGACGCCGAATACGATCAACACGGCCGCGAAGAACGCCTCGAACGTCTCCTGGCTCAGCACCTTCAACGTGAAGACGGTCCCCACAACGGCTCCCAGGAGAGCCCCCGCAAGGAGGACGCCTCCGAGGCGGAAGTCGACGAGACCGCGGCGGTGATGGTTGATGACCGACGATGTCGCGGTCGCGATTGTCAGCGTAAGTGAAATCGGCACCGCGAGATCTTTGTCGGGCACGCCGGTCGACAAAAGGATCGGAACGAACAGCAGGCCACCACCGAGGCCCAAGTTCGAGTAGATGAACGCCACGCCGAAAATCAGGACGGCCTGAATCAACAGCAGCAGCGCGTCCATCAGGCGCGCAAAGTCGGTGCCGTATTAATTACTAGCGAGAAACTATCGGGACCGTGACGGTGCGGAGAGCATGGTCCTCCTCGTGCGATTCGGCGAGATCGCGTTGAAGAGCCGGTTCGTGCGCCGCCAGCTCCGAGACCGCCTCGTCGCGAACATTCAGGATCTCTTCGCGGCCGAGGGAGTCGAGTGCATCACGGATTCGGACGAGGCGCGCGTGTACGTCTACGCGGACGATGTGGCCCGAGCGCGGTCCATCCTGACCCGGGTCTTCGGCGTCGTGTCGATCAGCCCGGCCGCGGAGACCCACGCCGACCTCGCGTCGCTGCGGCACGTCGTCCTCTCCGAGGCGAAGTGGTCCCTCGCGGCGGGGAAGACGTTCGCGCTTCGGACGCGGCGCGTGGGTACCCATCCGTTCACGAGCCAAGACCTGGCCCGCGAGCTCGGCGACGTCGTGCGTCTCGCCCATCCAGGAGTGCGTGTGAATCTCTCCCACCCCGATATCGAAATCCACGTCGAGGTGCGCCAGAACCGCGCCTTCGTGTTCCAGGAAATCTGGCCTGGACCTGGTGGGCTCCCGCTCGGAAGCCAGGGCCGCGGCCTCGCGGTCGTCAAGGATCGCGACGGCATGGTCGCGGCTTGGATGGGGATGAAGCGCGGTTGCCGAATCGCTGTCGCCACGGCGCCAGGCGAACCGCTCGTCGAGCCGCTCCGTCAGTGGGACGTCCGCCTGAAGGTCCTCGACTTGCCGCCCAACGGACGGCTCGCGGAACTCGTGAAAATCACCCGGGCGGACGCGGTGTTCCTCGGGACCCGATGGTCCTCGTTCGACCCGGCAGACCGGGAAGGCCTTAGCGTCCCCGTGTTCGAACCGGTCATTGGACTCTCGGACGAGGAAGTCGGACGGATCGCCTCCCACATCGAGTCGCGGTGAGGTCACTTGCCGGTGCGGTCGTGGGAGCCGATACTCGGCCGGATCTTCTCGGCTCCTTTGCCTTTGTACAAGAGGCCCCGGCCCTTCTTCCCGGCCGAGGTCAGGCCGCGGAAGACGCGGCCGCGGTTCGCGGGATTACAGATCCAGTTGATCTTCGGGTCGTTTCGGATCGCAGGATGGTTCGGATCGACGAGGATCACCTCGTAGTACTTGTGCGTCCCATCCTCGCCGACCCAGTACGAGTTGAGGACTTCCATGTTCGGATAGTGCTTGGCGGTCCGCTCCTCCGCGATCCGCTGAATCGACTTCGCCATCGTGATCTTGACGAGCCCGCGGCGTTTCGGGTGTCGCCCGCCCATCGGACGGGGCCTTCGCCGGCCGCCGCGGCGGACCCGCGCACGGACGACGACATACCCTTGCTTTGCGCGATATCCCAGTTCACGTGCGCGATCAATCCGCGTCGGCCGCTCCAAGCGGACGAATGCGTTGCCGCGACGCCATTCGACCATTCGCTGAAAATGAGTCTCCTTGACCACGCCGCTCCGAGGATTTTTCCACGCCTGTTTGACAAACGCGTAGAGGTTCCGCGGACGAGCGGGCGGCTTCGCCTCCCCCTCCGGGGCAATGCTCAGCTCCGGTTCCGGAGCCTTTGGGGTTTCGTCGGCCATGGCCCAACCCCCTGGATTTACGGATTCGCCCGAAGGTACATCTCCTGACCAGGGTCGTCGAAAGCGCCGCGACCAAAGGCCGAACACTATTAAAGCGCTTGCTTCCTTCGGGCCGTGGACCCCACGCGGCCGCCGTTCCGTTTGCGGATGCCGTGCTCGTAGGATTGTACAATCAAGCGTGCGGCTGACTCCACCTGCGCCATTGACCGAACCTCGAAGCGGGACCGGAACCATCCCCAACCTTGACTACGGGGAGCGCGTCGCGCGAGTCCCGAGGCGTCTGTCAATTCTCGGAGTCCGGGTAAGATGAAGATTTGGACTCGACCCCGGAGAGGGCGGATCTCCGCGAAGACGCGATCCGTTTGACGACTTCGCCATGAGATCCAGTGTCGCCCTTCCCGTTCGACGATTCGATCTTGTCGACGGTGCGCCGCACTCCGGACCCGCACACGCAACGCAGCGACGATCTCCTGTGATGTCCGACCGGTCCACCCTTGGATTGCCTCCATCAAATCAGCTCCTCGATTCCCCAACCTGTTTCCGCAAGATGAAGAGAAACTTGAACCCCCGGAGGAAGAAGTTGAAACGCCGAGCCCGATGCTCCCACATCGGCGACGCAGATCGATCGTGGTGGCGAAGGAGGACAATCGTGTCGATCGGCTCGAACCGCCGCTCGAGCAATCCGAGGAGGCGGAACCCGACAGGAGTGTACGTGCCTCCTCGGTACTCGTCTGCGATAATCCAGCCGAGGATGCCGCCGGCGCGCAAGACCCGATGGGCTTCGGAGGCGACCATTTCCATCTCTTCATAGAAACGCGCGTCGCGGCACGAGATCCGGCCGAGACAACGCGGGTCCGCGCTGTACGCGACGTTGTCGGAGTACGGCGAGTCGATCACGGCGAGGGCGGCGGTCTGCGCCGCAATGGGCCACGACCGCGCGTCGGCACGAAGGATGTCTGGCCGACGGGGCGCGAGATCGAACGAGACAACGCGCCGACCGAGGGCCCGGGCGACATCCCCGATCGTCCCGGATCCGGCCATCGGATCCACGACGAGTTCACCAGGACCCGAATACCGGCGGACGAGGTTCGCGGCGCAACCGGCCGGGGTGACTCCGTTGAACGAGGCGTCGCCCGCATCGGGATGACCCGCGGACTGGGAGGGGAAGTCCCAGGATGTGTACGCTTCCAAGTCGGTGCGGCCGAGCATTGCCCACGCCTCGGAAGGAACCAGGGACTGAGCGGGCGAAGACGTCGGCGCCATGATTGAATCGTACACGGCCGTGGCATATGAACGGCCAGGCGAGGGAGATATGTAAAAGTGAAAATCTGCCTAGGGAGGGGCGAATCTCCGGAGGAACCGACGAACCTCTAGAAGGGTCGGATAAGGCCGACGACGATCCCGCAGGTGGAGGGCTGCCGCCGCGTTCGCGAACCGAAGCCATTCCTCGACGGAAGGCTGCGTGAGTTTCGCATACGCGTACGCCGCGTTGAAGATGTCCCCGCAGCCCGTTGGGTTGTCGATCGGCACATCGAACGCCGGACTCGAGACGACGTCGGACGATGTGATGGCCGTGGCCCCCCGCTCCCCTTGATGGATGACGACCTCCCCCGCCCCGCGGGCCCGAAGGCGCTTCGCAGCCCGGACGGGAGACGTATCACCCGCAATCGCGCGCACCTCGGTCTCATTCCCGAAGAACACGTCGACATGGGGAAGGCAGACCCGCACCGCCTCGATGCGAGCGGCCGGCCATCCCTGAGGATCCGTCGACACGTCCAACGAAGTCGTGGCACCGAGTCGACGGGCCCGGGCGAGAAGGGTGGCGGTCGGTTTCCCCAGGAGCCCACTCGTCCACCAGAAGCCCGATCGATGCACGTGATGAGCCCCGCGAATCGCGTGAAGCGGCACATCGCGGAGCCGCAATCGGGCGTTCGCTCCCGGGTTCGTGACGAGCGCCCGCCTCCCGGTGGACCATGTCAGGGCCATCGTGCTTCCCGTGGGTCGGCTTGAGTCGACGCACAGGCGTGCGCGGACGCCGTATTGCCGATAGCGAGCCCGCAAGAGTTTCGCGTTCGGATCCGACCCGACCGCGCCGATGAACGTGGTGGAGGCGCCCAAGCTCGACATCTGAAGTGCGAAGTTCGTCGCGTTCCCTCCGGGCAATGGATCGAAGCGCGCGACCTCGGCCTGGAAGTCTCCCGGCGTGAAGTGCGCCATCGGGGGCGTCACGAAGTCGACGATTCCATCGCCGACGGCGACGACGCGGGGCGGTCGCGAGGCCAATCCCTCACGCCCGCCAGAGTCCTTGACGCTTCAGCTCCTCGACCACGAGCTTGTAGTCCGCCGGCCGACCGCATCGCGGGCAGAACAAACTCCCGTGCGCGTCGCGGACCGGATCGGGCCCCTCCCACCCGCAGTACCGGCACAACGCATCGGTCGCCGACATCGTCCCCCTCAGAAGAAATCCTCGAGCGTGAGCTTCTTGTCGGTCCTCCGAGGCGATTCGGCCCCCAGGGGCGGTTCGCTGAAGTCGTCGCCGGACAGCGACTTCTGCTGCGACCGCTTGCCCGTCAGGAGGGCCTTCTCGTCCCAGCCGTAGACCTCCGTCACATAGGCGAGAGTTTGCGCGACGCGACGCGCGTAGTACTCCCAGTCCGGCACCTTCTCGAACTTCGCGCCGGAGAGATACGGCTCGACCTCCATCGGGGATTTCTTGTGGTCCGTCACGATCCACGAGACTTTCATGCCCGGCATGAACTCCTCGCCCATCTGCTCGAGCTTGCGGGCCGCAATCACGTTGCTCATGGAATCCGGGTTCACGTATTGATTCTCCTCTTTGACGGTGCGGGAGATCACGAGCATCTCGATCGGGTCTTTCTCCGGGTTCGTGAGCGGTGGGTTCCCGTCGCGGACCTCCGCGACGATTCGCTTCGCGAGGTCGATGGCTCCGTCCGGGTCGTTGTCGAGGATCTTGTCGAACACGAGGAGCTGGGCCTCGCTCTGGAGGTCGAACGCGTCCGTCCGGCGGATCTCGTACCCGCGGACGACGATCTCGCCTTCAGCGGGCCATGCGACCTTCCCGGCGTACCGCTTCTTCCGCCCATGGCTGAACAGGCTCCGGTAGACCTTGTCCACTTCCATGCTGATCCGGCCGCGAGAAAATCGCTCCGCGGTCTTGCGCGCAAACTCCAAGGACGGTTCCAACCCCGGCGTCGGCGACTGGAAGAACACGGAGTCGGTGTCTGCGTACACGACCTTCACGCCATCGGCTTCCAGGTCAGCGATGATCCCTTTGATTCGCTCCCGCGCGAACGCGGTAATCGAGGCACCGACTTTTGGGTCGTTGAACCGGTAGAAGGACGACGCGAGGACCCCGTAGAACGCGTTCATCAGGATCTTGATCGCCGCTTGGAGGCCGTCGTAGAACTCCCGCAGCTGGGGCTCCGTCGCCTCGCGCATCTTCGTGCGCACGTCTTGGCGGTCTTTCATCAGGCTCGCCAGGATCACCGGCAGGAGGCCTTTCTTCACGTCGGCGGAGAGGAACTTCGCCCCCGTCGGACTCTCGATCGTGCCTTGCGGCGAGACGGTCGTGAAGCAGATGTTGTTCTCGATGATCAGGGACGGATACATCGCGCGGAAGTCGAGCGAGATGACCCACTCGTACAACCCGGGCTGCAGGCTGTGCACGTACCCGCCTTCGATTTGCTCGACGCGGCCGCCCCGCATCTTCATCATCGGGACCGCGACGCGGGCGCGGTCGGCGGCGCGGATCAGGATCGAGTCGATCAGGTTCGACGTGCGCCCGTGCAGCACGTCCTCGAGCGGGAGCTTGCTCACGGCCGCCAGGTCCAAGGTCTTCTCGATCCGGCCGATCTTCTCGAGGATCCTTAGCGAGAGGTCGGCGTCATTCAGACAATATCGGATGACTTTCTCGCGGTCCTTCGCCCATTCTTCATCGATCTTTCGCCGCGAGAGCTCGTGTTTTCCTTCCCCCAACAGCTGGCGTCCCACGTAGTCGAGGGTCTCCTGCTTCATGTGCAGGCTCAGGCGCTCCGCCCGCACGGCCCACCAGACGTCCGTCAGGATGCGACCGTCGACCCGCCAGAACCGCTCGCCGAGGTGGAAGAAATCCGAGAAGTCGCGCGCGAGCTGGAGCCTCGGGATCCCGTTCTTGGCCGCACGATCGATGAGCACGGGCAGGTCGTACCCGTCGATGTTGTATCCGGAGATGATGTCGGGATCGAGCTCGTGGACGAGCTTGATGAAACCCTCCACGATCTCCCGCTCGTTCCCCTCGAGGACGCGGGTCTTGATTTCGCCGGCTTCCCGGTATACGATGCCGATGCAGAAGATGTGCCCGTCCTGGATGCTGTTCTCGATGTCGAAGCTCAGCACGCGGAGCGCGGGACGGAAGGGATCGCATGCCTCGAAACGATCCGCGATCAGAAACAGGTCGGTCGTGTATTTCCCGGCCGGATCCGCCTCCGTCCCGTGGACGCGGACCGCGGCGCCCAGATCCATGTCGTAGATGAACCGATGCTGAAAGGGGATATCGGCCTCCAACGGCGTGGATCCGTACCTTCGCGCCTTCTCGCGGTATTCGGGTGTTTTCCAAGGTTGGCGGAGGACGACGCGGGCGCACGGGGTCGGCCTGCCTTCGACTTGCAGCGTCACGTCCTCGAGCTTGACGACCTGCGGGTCCCTGCCGAACGCTCCGCGGAGCGACTGCGGAGGCTCGACCACGAAGAAGTACGGCTGGAAGCCCGAGTGCTCGATCGTGATGCTTTGACCTTCCCTCGTACGTCCGAACAACTGGATGACGGGCAGCTGGGCCGGCTCAGGGCCGTTCCGGGGCTCCCGCCGGTACGAGGCGGTGATGATGCGCACATCATAGCTCGCCATCTCACACCTTCGCTACGATCTTGATGACGTCGCCATCCTGGACCGGGTGGTCCCGGCCCACGACCATTTTCGTCCGGGCGTTGATGGCGCGGATGAAGTGGTTACCCAAGTCGGTGTGGACTTTAAAGGCTACGTCCAGCGCAGTGGAACCGCGGGGCACCAGGAAGGCGTCCGGGAGGACGTTCCCGCTCTTGTCGGTCCAGTGGTGCTCGTCCTCGACGGGGTACACGACGATCAGGTCGAGGAGTTTGAAGACGGCCTCTTCGATGCACGCCTGCACCCCGGTCGACCCGCGTTCTTGCAAGAAGACGCGAATCTTCTCAAGCCCCTTCTCCTGAGCCGCCGTCAATTTCTCCGGACGCATGATTTCGAACGAGGATCCGCCCGGCGCGTAGTCGATAAGTCCAGCGGAGGCCGCACGACGAAGGGCGAGCTCGTACTCGGCCGACGTTGGGACCATCAGGTAACCCGTCGCTTTGGACAGACTTTGGAGCGCTTCGCGCGAGGCCAGATCGGCCTTGTTCGCCGCAAGGATCATGGGCTTGCCGCGGCGCTGCAACGTCCGAGCGAGCCGGAAGAGATCGTCCGATGTCCACCGTGCCATTTTCGGATCCAGTGGGGAGTCCCGCACCGCGGAGTGGACCTGCATCTCCGTGAATCCCAGGCCCGTGAGACGCGCGGTCACGATCTTCTCGGACGGCGCCTCCTCGAGGTCGGCCCGGCGTGCCTCCTTGTCCCAGTTGCGGGAGAGGATCCCCGCGATCCAATGCGCGAGCTCGTCCTCTAGGAACTGGACGTCCGCGAGGGGGTCGTGAGTCCCCAGGGCGACCGGGTTGCCTTCAAAGTCCGTGCCGCCCGTTGCATCGATGACGTGGACGAACGCATTGGCCTGCCGCAAGTCGTCGAGGAACTTGTTGCCCAGTCCGCGGCCCTCATGTGCGTTCGGGACAAGGCCGGCGACGTCGAGGAGTTCCACCGGGATGAGCCGTGTTCCCCCGTTGCAGGGAGCGTTCTTCGGCTTACAGGGGTGCCCGAGTTCAAGGTGCGGGCAACGCTTGCGGACATAGGCAACTCCGCGGTTTGCGTCGATCGTGGTGAAGGGGTAGTTTGCAATCTGGACTGGCGCGAGCGTGGCCGCAGCAAAGAAAGTCGACTTGCCCACGTTCGGTTTCCCGACGACCCCCAACTCCACGGCGCGAAGAACGAGGTCCGTCCACAAGTACCTTTAGAAAAGAACAGGCCGCTCGCTCATTTCGATCGGGCGGAGCGTCGATTCCAATTCTAGCTCGCCGACCTCAGCTCAGCCTCGATCGGCGGCGGTACGAGATCAGGAGGATGACAATCGCGGTTGCCACGGAAGGCCCGGCAATCTCTCCGAATTCCGGAGCGGGGACGACGATCGAACTTGTCTGCGACGCACCCGCACCGTCGTAGATGAGATCAATGGCCGGACCAGAAGCATGTTCGATGCGAAGCCGAATGCGCTGGCCAGTCACGATCGAGACGTTTCCGCCTGAGCAACCGAAGACCTGATTGGCTCCTCCGCGCGTTGAAGACTCAGTCCAGCAGATGAGACTCGGCGAAGAACCGTCCTGCTGAGTGACCGCGAAGGTAAGGTTCAGAATCGTTCCGCTCGAATTCGTGAGGTCCAAGTTGGCCGACCATAGCTCTGCTGGGATCATTTCAGACGACGTTTCCGGATCGGTGAAGAAACAGGGTCGTGAACCGCTCGACAATGTGAGGCTCTGGACGAGGCTTCCGGGCGTCGTGTTCAGACCTTGCACGGTCGAGCAATCCGCCGGACCAATCGAAGGTCCCGCGCTTCGAAGGTAGAACGTCTGCCCATCGAAACCGGTCTGTTCAGGGAGCCCAATGCTGAGGACTCCGGATGCGACTGGGGTCGATAGGGCGAACATGGGGGCTCCGATCGCGGTCGTGAAATCCACGGACGGAGACCAATCCGTCGATTCGAATACCACGCGAGTAGAACCAGTCGTCGGGCCGATTGCAACCGATCCTTCGATGTCCGTTTCGTTCTTCGCGAGAGCAACGGCGGGCAGGGAGACCGGCGACCACGTGCCCGTCCACGCGTACAGATTCCGTGTCGTGATACGCCCGCTCACACCCCGGACCTCGAACATGTAGTTTGCATAGATCCCGCCAATCGGAAAGCCGGCGGCATCCGTCGAGTTGAGATCCATGTAGGTACGGAAGATGTCCTCTCCAGTTCGGCGCGGAAGGGGAATGGGGGGCCCACTCGAACCGTTGCCTCCTTGGCTCGGCGGTGCACGGAGGAATCGATCGGGGACATGGCCCGCCATCAAGTCGCCCGCAACGGCCACATGGAAGTAGACTCCGGAGGAGTTGACTGCAGCCCCGTACCGCAGGATGTCCACGTCCGGATTGCTCACGGAGACCGAATCCGAATCTGTTCGGTCCCTTCCAACCCAGTCCGCGAAGAGACCGTCAATCCGCACGTTGGACGGAGGCGCGGCCATGTACGCCCGGATAGGCCCGCCGTGCACGACCACGGGAACCGGTGCCGTTGCGTTCGTCACATTCACTTGAATGACATCGCCGGGGAGAACGGCCAAGGCCGAGGCGGATGCAGTAATCGTCGCATCCGTCTGGCCCTGGCTCAAGACAACCGATCCCGCGGAGAGTGAGACCGTCACGCCCGGGGTCGCCGTGTAGACGAACGAGGAAACGCTCCATGAAACCCCGGCGGGCAGGCCGAGAGCGTGCACGCGAATTGTGAACAACGGAGTCGTCGTGTTGCCGACGATGGATGCGACGGGGAGCAACTCCAGGAGCACCGACCCGTTCGGCGTCAGCGGTGCGAGGCTGCGGCTCGAGACCCCGGCGAAGTCGTCGGCGAAGACGGCGATGCGGAAGCGCGCGGGGTCGAACCCGGTGAGATCGTACGTCGAGACTTGGGCTTCCACGCCCTGGGACGAGGCTGCCGCACGGGGAGAGCCGATCGACTGGCGCTGGCTCCAGTTCACTTCCGAATTGCTCGGGAACCCGTAGAGCCGCGCGCCGGCAACCGTGTTATTCCCACCGAAAATTTCGAGGACCGCTTCGGCCCCAATCCCTTCAAACTGATACCCCGTCGACGCATTCCCGTCCGCGTCGATCAGGAAGTAGACGCCGTCGTACGCGGACGAATCTCCGAACATCCCGCCACGCGTCGCCGCGAAGAGATACAACGAGTCGTGATCGAGGAGACTCGCATAGTGGTCGATGGAAACGCTGGCGTCGGAGGCGACGGTCGCGGCGTCAAACGTAGGGACGGATGCCCAATCGCCAAAGGATCCATCGATGACAATCGGCGGGGCGGGTCCCGAGATCGGAATGAACAGGACGGCGGCAATCAGGACTGCGAAAAGCGTTGCAGCGGCAATCGCGCCGTACCGGACGCGCTTCGATGGAACGGAGAGGCGGATTTGCTTTCTGCCGGCCCAGACAGACCCGGGCCCGCTCACCGTCCCGTTGATCCGCCCTTGCTCGCCCATCAGGCCATTTACTCGACCCGCCGGCGTGACCAAGCCGTTCACCCGCCCGACGCCGTTCACGAGGCCGTTCGTGCGGCCGAGCCCGTTGACCAAGCCGTTCACGCGACCTCGGCCGTTGACGAGACCGTTGACTTTTCCCGCCCCGCGAATCGAGCTCTTCGGACGCGCTCCGCTCACGAGGCCCTTGCTCCCGCGCATCCATCCGGACAAGAATCCGACGGCCGGCGGAACGGGAGAGGGCTCGGCCGACGGTTTCGCCTCGGCCTGTTTCTCGATCGCAGCCTTGATCGTCGCGTCCACGTCCATTGTCTCTTCGAGTTCTTCAATGAGCCAATCGAGCACGGCGGCTTTCGTGAGTTCGAGCTCCTCCGGGGTGAGGGACTGCTCCAGCTCGCCGACGAGGAGATCGTCGACGAGGATGTCCAAGTCGGGAGAGGCCCCGGTTTTCGCGGGCTTCACTTCACGTTCCGGCGGGGCCTCCGAGAGACGCGCGCCGCACGAGGGACACAGGGCCACGTTCCTCGGGACTGTGTCACCGCAAGCTGGACAGATCGGTCCTGCATCGGAGAGGAGCTGGTCGAGCTGCGCGATCTCTTGATCCCACGCGACGTCGTCGAGGAGCGCGTTCGCCGTGGACCGGAGCTTCTCGGCCGCGTCGGGCTTGCGAAGTTCCTTCGCCTGGATCCGGAGCTGGGCGACCCTGATTTTTCGTTCGTCCGGCGCGGCGGCGGAGGCCCGGTCGAGCGCCTCGATCGCCTCGTCGGTCCGACCCATCGTTTGCAACAGCAGACCTCGCGCGTAGAGCAAGTCCGCGTTCTCCGGCTTCTCCGTCAGGCGAGCGTCGTAGAATGCGAGGAGAGCCGCATCGCCTTCGGCGCCGAACTGCTGCCGGATCGCCTCGTCCATCTCTTCTTCGTCGAAGGCCGCCCCACATTCGAGGCACGCGACGGCGAACGTGGAGGTGATGCAGCCGCACAAGGGACACTCGTACTCGTCCTGCGCAATCTGCTCCTTCGTGCGCCGCGGCGGAGTGTACTTGATGAGATGCAGAGAAGCGAGCATCTTGCGGGCGGCGACCGGCCCGACTTCCGGGATGCGCGCGAGCTCGTCGACGGAGGTCCGCGCGATCTTCCAAAGAGCATCGTAGCCGCGGTCGATCAGCGCCTGGGCCCGGGACGGATCGAGGCCGAGGACCTTCAACAAGTGGACGAGGGAGGCCGGATCGGACTCACCATTGATGCGTCGCTTCGGACGGCCGACGGGGGCCACGGCCGCCTCCGGCTTCGCCTCCGAAGTCGCGGTTGCGGGGGACGAACGTTCCTCGGCCGCGGGCGCGCGAAACCGGGAGTGACACTGATCGCAGATGAGCTGCCACGGATTGCGGGCCCCGCACTCGGGACACGTGGCCTCTCTTTCGAGCTGGCGGGCCTCGCGCAAGATGGTCGCGGCACCGCACGACTCGCAGAGGATGAAGGGGAATAGCTTCCCGCCGCAGGAGCCACACGGCCCGAGGTCTTCGACGCTCTGCGTCACGGGCACACCTCCCGTCGCCGTACGGCGGAACCGCAGAGGGGGGAAGGGCGTAGGCTCTCACTGACGCGGAATCGTGCGACCATGAGGTGTCGCCTGCGCGCCTAGGCTTTATAGGAGATTATGGACTTTCGCCCGTCGTTATCACAGGGGACAAGTGGCATGGAGAGAGCCGTCATCCTGTGCGACGGATATTTCGGTCAGAGCACGGGAAAGACGGCGAACGGGCTCGTGCGGTACTCGAAGCGATATCTGATCGTGGGCGTCATCGATCACACAAAAACGGGACGCGACGCCGGAGATGTCCTGGACGGGAA